>JAFOCU010000045.1 GCA_017381055.1 Lachnospiraceae bacterium | reverse complement strand
TCTATGTATTTTCTATCTCTATACATATAATATTTATTATTAATTATATATAGCATAAAAACACCTACTTTCTAGAATATTCTTTAAACTCTTTAGTTTTCTTTTGTGTTTCCTTATCTTTATCTAATTCTTCACTTTTCTTTATCTCTACTTCTTTTTTTGATGGTTGCTTATCATTAACAATAATATAACCAAGAGGCTTATAAAAATCTTCATAAGCACCCTTAGTTACTATTTTTTCATTATTTTCTTTGATTATTTTTATCACAATTAATCTCCGAATTAAGCTGTTGTATCAACAATTACAATCTTGTCTGCTTCTTCGAATGAAGGTAGAGCAATCATTGAAACTTTTGTATCAACATTAACTGGATCAACCATTTGTGAAGTAGTTACTGCAACACCTTCGTTTACTATTGAAACTTCTGCGTTTAAGTTATTGATTAAATCGCTTTCTTCTGGTGTTGTTCCTAGGTTTGTATAACCTAATATACCGTCTGGCATAAATACTATTGTATCATCTGGAATATATTTATGAGATGTTCCTTGTTCATCTACGTAAACATTGTCATAAGCATAAATAGTTATTCCTGTTTCACTTTCAAGATAACGTCTTGCAACATCACTTGTAATGTTTACAGTTCCACCAGCAAATACATAAATAGCATTTTTCATAGCAGTATTTTGAGCCATATCTTTTAATACAGTTGAATTACATACTGCACGAGTAATATTAACTCCTTTAGCCTTCATTAAATCTTTATAACTATTAATATCTCCTATGATATCAGCACTAGGATTACTCCAACTAGTTTGAACAGTTATTTTTTGAGCAACTGGTACTTCATAATCATAAGTGTATGATTGACCATTACTTGATAATGTGATTGTACCAGTAGTCAATGCTTCCATTCTCATTCTTTCTAGTGTAACACCAGTAGCATCAATTAATTTTGCTTCTCTATCGAAAATTCTTGCTAAAATTCTATCAACTATTTCAGGTTTATTAGCATCGATAAAGTTATTTAATTGTTGTCTCATATCTTCATCAACATAAACTGATTCTTTGAAAAATGGCATTTTTGTAGCATATTCTTCAACACCTTGCATATCTCTACGAATAGATTTAGCATCGAAACTAGATAATCTAATTCCTACAGGTTGATTACTAGCACCTTTAATCCATTTTAATTCAGTTCCCAATTGTTTTTGAATAGGGAATAATGTTTCACCAAGATATGGTTGTTCATTTTGGTTTAATTCAGTCCAATAAGATGTAACGTTTTCAGCAGTTACTAAATCATATATATTAGCCATTATTAAATTGCACTCCCCTCTGTTAAGATTATTCCACTAATATTAGCAGTAGTTATAGCAGTAACTATAGCACTATCTAATTTTAGCTTATCGATACAACCAGCTACTATAATTGTACCATTTCCTTTTCCGTTTTTATCTAATGCAACTTCGTGTAGTAATACACCTGTTGCATTTGATGTACCAGCAGTAAATTCAGTAGTTAATCTAGTTGCTAAACTTCCAACTAGAGGTTGACCAGCTTTTAATGTAGTGTTTGCTGTACCACTTAATTTAACTGGTAATGCGATATAGTAACTATCTTGACCAATAAGTATTGTCTTTCTGTTACCATATGTTGTTTTCTTTAAACTCATATCCATATTGAATATTCTCCTCTCTTATTTTTATTTATCTTGTTTGAAATAATCAAACTTTGCTTTTTTGTTAACAGTACTTGCTAATCGTTTTCCTAATTCACCGATTTCACTACCACTTCCATCACCATCTCCGCCTTGTCCTTTATTCTTACCAAAGTTTCCCATGGCATCTTTTGTGGCGTCTTGCTTTCCTTTTTCATAAGCATCTTTTACAACTTTAGATACATAATTAGCGATAGCCGATGTTTTTTTGTCATCTTCTGTTGTTATATTATCAACAAAAGTGTCAAAATCTTTATCATTAGCCTCAATTCCTAGAATATCTCTAGAACCCATTAAAACACTATTAACAACATTTTTGTTACTTGATATAGTATTTTGACTTAATAATTGTTTAAGTCTTTCAATTTCTTGTGCTTGTTCTTGATTAGCACGACTATTCTTTTCTTCATCAGTTAATTTTGCATTTAACTCATTTTTTGTAGCATTTAACTGCTCTGTTAAATGATTAATTTGTTTATTATACTTATCTTTATCAACATAATTTCCTGTTGACAAATCAGCATAATTCTTTCCTTCGAAAAAGTTAGCAACCTCTTCGACACTCATTCCTTCTTTGTAGGAATCTCCTAGTATTTCTTGTAATGTAGGCAT
>JAFOCU010000323.1 GCA_017381055.1 Lachnospiraceae bacterium | reverse complement strand
TGATTATATCTATAGCGGAAGCGATTTGGCTTTTTATAGCATTTAAAGGAATATCCATGGCTGTTAGGGACATGGTTGCCAGACGATCTAACATATCGTTAGCGCTATTACCATGTCCAGTTGACATACAGCCATCATGCCCCGTGTTCATAGCTTGGATCATATCTAGGGCTTCCGCACCACGAACTTCTCCAATAACTAATCTATCAGGTCTCATACGCAAGCTAGAGTGAATTAAATCTCTTATAGTTATAGCACCTGTTCCTTCCAGATTCGCTTGACGCATTTCTAGACGTACAATGTTATTTACTCCTATTAAAGATAATTCAGCAGAGTCCTCGATAGTAATTACACGTTGGTCTTTTGGAATAAAGTTTGACAAAACATTTAAAAATGTTGTTTTTCCAGAACTAGTTCCGCCACTTATAAATATGTTATATCCCGATATTACAAGTTTTTCGAGAAAGTCAGCGGCCTCTTTTGTAATTGATTTTAATTTTATGAGTCGATCAATAGACAATGGGGCATTTTGAAATTTTCGAATTGTAATAGCAGGACCATCCATGGCAATGGGATTAAGTACAATATTTACACGAGAGCCATCTCTTAGTCTGGCATCCGTTATAGGTGACATTTCATTAACTCGTCTATTAGAAAAGGAGACAATCTGTTGAATAATATTGTGCAATCTCTCTGGTGATTGGAAAATTAAATCTGTTTTTGACATAATGCCATTTTTTTCAATATAGATATCATTTGGGCCGTTGACCATTATTTCTGTTATGGAGGAGTCATCAATTAACTCCTGTAAAATGTCAAGACCGCGTAGAGAATTCATAATCTTTTTGTGATAAAAACATTTATCCTTTAGAGAAAGATAAGAATTTCTACTATACGAAAGAATAGCGTTGTCTATAATTTGATGAAGTTCCTCATCGGATAAGTCATTGCATATATCTACATTATCGATAACAGTTTGTCGTAATGTTTCATAGGTTGAATTATTAATGTAGCACCTCCTATAAAATTAGCTCTTGTATGAGGGATGTAACTAGGTTACCCATAGCGCCTGATGTAAGTAAATAAGTGTATTCAGAAGATGTTTGACTAAAGCTAATGTGAGGTAGCTTTATCGGTTTGATAAAGGATGTTTCCTCTTTATATTGAAGCTTTATAGTTTCAAAAAAGCATTTTAATTTTTCAACTGAATATAAGTCATCATCAAGAGTAGGGAGAAGTATTGTATTGCATATTTTTAGTAAGGAGTAATCAAATGAAAATGTACCCCAATCCACAATTATGTAATCATATTTTCCTAATCCAGAAATATTTAGTATAAAATTAAGCAGCTCTTCTGATTGAAGTTCAGAATATGTACCCAATTGATCCGAAGGAGGGATATAGTCCATACCCTGAAAAGTTTGAAAACAGGATAGAATTCGATTGTCTGAAATATCCATACTTTGAAGAAAGTAATAAATAATGTCTGCAAGAGAAGAACGAATAGGTTCTTTTCCAGGCAGGAAGATTCTCAAAGGTATACATTCATCAAAGCAAATAAATAGACATGAATGATTCTGGCTAAGCTTTAATGCTAGGCTTAAACTTAGGGAGGTTTTGCCACATCTGCCTATTGGTGACGCGATGCCTATAAGCTTACTTTTTCTATACTTATGAAAGGATAATAAAGAAGTAGGCTGTGAGGTGTCATAATTAGCCATTATTATTCTTAAAATCTCCTCGGCGGAGTTATACTTGTATATTTTATGTGAGTCATCTAAATCTTCGCGAGGTGAATTGTCGCATAGAATAAATAAATTATTATAAGAAAGACTTGTTATAGAGTCAGTAAAATCCTCTTGCATAATTAATATATCTATGTTGTGTTCTTTGGAAAATCGTGAAAAATTGTCCCACTCCGTAAAAACTACAATTTCAGATGCCAGGGAGCCTTTTAACCTAAAATAGGCAGCGAGACTATTGGCGTAGTCAGAATCCTCATCGCAAATAGCGATTAATCCATTGTTCAAAGAAATACCTCCTAAATAAGTAGTAAGTTCCGGAAAATTTGAGGAGAAAATCCTC
>JAFOCU010000322.1 GCA_017381055.1 Lachnospiraceae bacterium | reverse complement strand
TTGGAGCCTCTATAACTTATATTCATAGCGTTCTTCCTCGCACTACCGTGCTCCGGGAGCTTCCTATGAATTAACCTCCAAACATACTCATAATTATACATATCTTCTGCATACTATGCAAGCACTTTTTTTAAATATTACCCTTATATTCTTTTTATGTATATAATTACTTCTTTCCTTATTATATAGAAAACATCCCTACTTAGCCATATATCCATATTTCATCACGAACTTTCTTAATAATTACGAAAAAACGCTTGCATATTCATTAATTCAGTAGTATATTTATTCTAGTTTGAATAACAACACAATTTTATGCAAAATATATGAATATTTATTCATCAAAATGCATAATATTACATTTTAGGAGGAATTTAAGTCATGAAAGAAAAAGTTGTTTTAGCTTACTCAGGTGGTCTTGACACTACTGCCATTATTCCATGGTTAAAGGAAAATTTTGATTATGAAGTTATCTGCTGCTGTATCGACTGCGGTCAGGGTAATGAGTTAGATGGCCTTGATGAGAGAGCAAAGCTTTCAGGTGCTTCAAAATTATACATAGAGAATATCGTTGATGAATTCGCCGAAGATTATATTATGCCATGCGTTCAGGCAGGTGCTGTATATGAGAATAAGTACTTACTTGGTACTTCTATGGCTCGTCCAGTTATCGCTAAGAGACTTGTAGAAATCGCTCGTAAGGAAGGCGCTGTTGCTATCTGCCACGGTGCTACAGGTAAAGGTAATGATCAGATTCGTTTCGAGCTTGGTATCAAGGCATTAGCTCCAGATATTAAGATTATCGCTCCTTGGAGAATGAACGACCTTTGGAAGATGGATTCACGTGAAGCTGAAATCGAATATTGTAAGCAGCACGGTATTGACCTTCCATTCGGTACAGATTCAAGCTACAGCCGTGACCGTAACTTATGGCATATTAGCCATGAAGGTCTTGAGCTTGAAGATCCAGCAAATGAGCCAAACTACGATCACTTATTAGTTTTAGGTGTATCTCCAGAGAAGGCTCCAGATCAGGGTGAATATATTACATTAAACTTCGAGAAGGGTGTTCCTACTAAGTTAAACGGAAAGTCAATGAAGGTTGCTGAAATCATCTCTGAGTTAAATACTCTCGGTGGTAAGCATGGTATCGGTATCATCGATATCGTTGAGAACCGTGTTGTTGGTATGAAGTCTCGTGGTGTATACGAAACTCCAGGTGGAACAATTCTTTTAGAGGCTCACAAGCAGCTTGAAGAATTAGTTCATGACAGAGCTACAATGGAAACAAAGAAGGATATGGGAAATAAGTTCTCTCAGATTGTTTACGAAGGAAAATGGTTCACACCACTCCGTGAGGCTATCCAATCATTCGTTACATCTACACAGGAATATGTAACAGGTGAAGTTAAGATGAAGCTCTACAAGGGTAACATCATCAAGGCTGGTACTACTTCTCCATACTCACTTTACAATGAGTCACTTGCAAGCTTCACAACAGGTGATTTATATGATCACAATGATGCTTCAGGCTTCATTACATTATTCGGACTTCCACTTAAGGTTCGTGCAATGAAGTTACAGGAAGTACAGTCAAAGACAAACTAGCGCGAAGCACAAGCCATGCGCATAAGTGCATAAAGAAACCTCAGTCAGAGAGTCTACTCTCAGGCTGAGGTTATTTTATGTACTTATGTATACGGCGACGCCGTGACTGCGAGTAACTATGTTACGAGCGCTCATATGACTTGTTGTTATATGCGGCGAATGCCGCGTGGCAAATTTTAATCCCTCTGCGCCGCAAGACATGCATCTATTACAAGCACTATAGCCAATACAAATGACTCCTTCACATTGTCAGCCACTTGAATCTCATAGGCATCTCCAAATGTAAACCATTCTTTTGATACAGCAGCAATAACACCATCTCCATCTATAATCTGATATTCATGAGCAAAGAAATCACCTTCCACTATCCATCCTGGACCATTTACCTCATATTTTTGCTTAAAGAACGAAAAATCTTTAACCACTTCTGCCACCAAACCTTCTGGTGTATATATTTCATACCTAGGCAAAAACGTTAATAACTTCTGTTCAATATAAACTATCTCTTGGCCATTGGCATCATACACATGTAATTTCTTTCCAAAACTAAATACTTCCCCTTCTACATAATATTTACCATTTCCATTTTGGTCATAAATCCAAAACTTATCACCCCAGGAAAATACCTGTTGCTTCATATACAAATTCATCTTTTACCCCTCCATCTTTTTCTATTTACCAATAAACCTTACGCCTCAAAAAATGCCTTAACTAACTTTTCCATATACAACTGATCCTTCACTCCCATAAGCTCTCTTGCTGAATGCATTGCAAGAATAGGAACTCCCACATCAATTGCACGCATAGGTATATACTTATTAGCAATAGTTCCAAGTGTACTACCTGTTGTTCCATCAGAACGGCAAGCATATTTTTGATACGGTATCTCATTATTTCTACAAATCATCTCTACCATAGCTATAGTCTTGCTGTCAGTCGCATATGTCTGAGAGCTTGCTCTCTTTATAACAATTCCACCATTCATCATATTCTGATTAGTTGGATCTGACTTCTCAGCTTTATTTGGATGCAATGCATGAGCTACATCGATTGACAATAAGAATCCCTTCATAGTAGCCGCAATATAATCTTCTCTTCCATATCCAAGAGACATATACAACTTTTCTAACACATAGTTAAACAAATTAGAATCAGCACCCTGTTTAGTTCTGCTTCCAATTTCTTCATTATCATAAAGAGCAATTACATTTATTCCATCATCTCTTGAAGAATTAATTATTCCCTCCACACAAGCTACCACCGATGTAATATTATCAAGTCTTGGAGCAGAAATCATCTCATCATTCATTCCTACTACTTCACCCTTATCCATATTATAAACATATAACTCAAAATCTAAGATATCCTCCATATCCACATCTAACACGCCAGCTAAGTACTTCATAAAGAAATTATCTTTATTTATCTCTTCCTCAAATATAGCTGCAAGTGGAGCCATATCATTCTGGCGATTAAGCTCAACTCCCTTATTCACATCTCTGTTCATATGAATAGCAAGGTTTGGAATAGTAAGTATAGCTTTTTTTACATCAATAATCCTAACAATAGGTTCAAATGGATTATTACTTTTTAAAGCCACACGTCCTGCAACTGATAGTGGTCTATCAAGCCATGTATTTAAAATAGGTCCACCATAAACCTCAACATTAAGCTTACCATAGCCCTTTGTAGTCATCTCTGGTGATGGTTTTATATAAAGACATGGATGATCTGTATGAGCCGCGGCCACACGAAGCATTCCATTATCAAAAGCCTTACCTATACTAAATGCAAACACAGACGAGTCATGAACATTAATGTAATATTTTCCACCCTTTTCAATATTCCATGCTTCTTCTAAAACAAGCTCAGCAAAGCCTGCCTCTTTTAATCTCTCTATAGCTACCATAGTAGTTGTAAACGCACAAGTCGATAAATTAACTGTATTTATAAGTCTTTCTGCTATAACATTTAATTCTTTTTTCATATTCATAACATCCTTTCAGCGCGATCAAATAACTGTTAAAAGTTTAGCATATTTGCATTATTCTGTAAATGACTACACCACTTTACTTCATCATATTAAACTTTTAAATTTTTTTATTGCCATATTACATATTTATATGTATAATATTTATGTGTTTTTTTGATATACTATCTAATAACGGATAAAGAACTCAAAAATTACACAATCTATATAGAATAGAAGGTAGAAAACTATGGAAAGAAAAGTTGGTACAGTTTCAAGAGGAATTCGTGGTCCAATCATTAGACAGGGCGACAATTTAGTAGACATCACTGTTACAAGTGTATTAGATGCAGCTAAGAGCGAAGGCTTTAGTCTTAGAGACAGAGACGTTATCGCTATTACAGAGTCTATCGTAGCGAGAGCTCAGGGTAACTACGCATCTGTACAGAACATAGCAGATGATGTCAAAGCAAAATTAGGTGGCGAAACAATAGGTGTTATTTTCCCAATTCTTTCTCGTAACCGTTTTGCAATTTGTCTTAGAGGAATTGCAATGGGTGCTAAGAAAGTTGTATTAATGCTCAGCTACCCTAGCGACGAAGTTGGTAACAGCTTATTAACATATGATCAGCTTGACGACGCTGGTATCAATCCATACTCTGATGTATTAACATTAGAGAGATATCGTGAATTATTCGGTGAGAATAAGCATGAGTTTACAGGTGTTGACTATGTTGAATATTATTCAAATATTATTAAGGAAGCTGGCGCTGAAGTAGAAGTTATTTTCGCTAATCAGCCTAAGACAATCCTTAATTACACAGATTGCATTATTAACTGTGATATTCACACAAGAGTTAGAACAAAGAGAATCTTAAGAGAGGCTGGCGCTAAGGTTGTATGTGGTCTTGATGATATTATGACAAGCTCAATCAACGGTAGTGGTTTTAATGCTAAGTATGGTCTTCTTGGTTCAAATAAGTCTACAGAAGATACTATTAAGCTCTTCCCACAGGAATGTACTGATTTAGTGGAAGCTATTCAGGCTAGAATTCTTGAAGAGACAGGCAAGCACGTAGAAGTTATGGTATACGGCGACGGTGCTTTCAAGGATCCACAGGGTAAAATTTGGGAGTTAGCTGATCCAGTTGTATCTCCTGCTTTCACTAGCGGACTTGTAGGAACACCTAACGAGTTAAAGCTTAAGTATCTTGCTGATAACGATTTCAAGAATCTTTCAGGCGAAGAATTAAAGGAAGCTATCGCTAATAGCATTAAGTCTAAGAACGATAACTTAGTTGGTAATATGGCTTCTCAGGGTACAACACCTAGACAGCTTACTGACCTTATCGGTTCATTATGTGACCTTACAAGTGGTTCAGGTGATAAGGGAACTCCTATCATCCTCGTTCAGGGTTACTTCGATAACTTTACAGATTAATTTAAGACATTATTAAAAGCTGGTATTTTAATACCAGCTTTTTTTATTGGATATTGGATATTTATTTATTAATCTAATTCAATTTCTGCAGGAATTTCAATTGGCTTATCATTTTTCTTAATATCTACCATCTTCATTGAAAATTCCTCTACATTCACATCACCAAACGCAGCCATCATCTCATTGATTGCATCTAAATCCATTTTCATTTCAACTTCTGTAATCTCATCTTGTTTTTCATTGTATACTACTATTACCGCTACATCAAACTCTGACAAACCTAGCATTAATTCATCTTCATCAAGGCCCATATCTGCTGCTGAAATTTCCATAGTTAAATAGTAATTATCACCTTTTTTCTCTATTTTAACAGCATCTTTAATAGCATCAATATCAAAATTTGGTTCTTCCACATTCTCAAGTTCTACAGTATCCTCAGTATCAACATACCATTCATCATCCTCTGATGTTTTCATAGCAGTTACTACTGTACCATTCTCTTTTGTGATAGTATACATTTCTTCGATGATTTCCTCTGTCTCTCCTAAAACTCCTGTCTTAGTATTTGACATTGTATAGACCACACCATCATATGAGCTTGAGGTTGAATCCATTTCCATAGATACTTCTATTCCTTCACTTTCCATCTTCATAGTCATTTCCATACCGTAGGAATAATTTTTATCCTGCTCCTTAGTAAACTCTTCAAACTTAGCAAGAGCTATATCTATTACTTCTCCAGCCTCTTCCTTATTTACTTGCTTCTTTCCTTCATCAGCTACAACATCTGCTGTATTTTTCACTTTGCTATTTGCTGAGCCCTTTTCATCATCCTTTTTGCCCTCGCATGCCGCCATACTAAATACCATTGTTCCTGCTAATGCTAATGCTACTAATTTCTTAATTTTCATTATTATACCTACCTTTAATCTTTTTACGCCATATATGGCGCGCCCGTTTCTTTGCCCTTTTGTTATTCCGTTCAACCCGTTTTACCCTTTTTTTAACCCTGATAAGCTATCTCTTATTTATTACTCTCTTCATCTTCCCATTCCCTCCTAATATTTATTCCCTTGATGTTATCGACGTGATATCATCAACTTGATGCAAGTATACATTAGATATATTTTCCATTAAAGGTAAAAAAAAGCGAAATAAACATATCTATTTTGCAAATTGTGCAGAAATAGTATATAATAACTTAAGTTAAGCAATTATTATACGGGAGATAAATACTATGGGAAGACGTTCTACAAAAGAAAACAAAAACATATATCAGTTAAGTCGTGAAGAAACTTCACTCACACGTGAGGCAGCTGCTGAAGCATTAGGTTTTATATCCGCTGATAGAATAGAAAAAATCGAAAATGAAAAATCTATGGCTCATCCAGATGAGATACTAGCTATGGCCAAATGCTATAAAAAGCCTACATTATGCAACTACTACTGCTCTCATGAGTGTCCAATTGGCCAAGAGCATGTACCAGAGATTCAAATGAAAGATTTATCGCAAATAACTCTTGAAGTTTTAGCAGCTTTAAACACTCTTGATAAAGAGAAAAATCGTTTTATAGAAATCACTGTAGACGGTATTATTTCAGCTGATGAATTAAACGATTTTAAACGCATAAATGAGCACTTATCACAGATTTCTACTACTGTAAGTTCCCTTCAGCTTTGGATACAGCAAGCTATGCTTGAAAACAAAATAGCCACTTCAGAAGAGATAAAATAATACATAAATAAAACTTCCACGAAAACTTTGGTTTTAATCCTTTGTACTCGTGGAAGTTTTTATTTCCTT
>JAFOCU010000321.1 GCA_017381055.1 Lachnospiraceae bacterium | reverse complement strand
TCTAAGTGCCTCCATCAAATCCTTCATAAGATTACGATACTCCCAATACGCTCTAGTACAAAGTCTCTGATGTGACATCTCTATAAGATTACGAACATTTCTCTTATCTACTATCTTTGTGCTCATACCAAGTGGAAGAAGCATAGCTGCATCTTCTCTAGGCACACCATAGTTAGCCTCTAACTCACTACAAGCCTTAGTTATATTTTCCATAGTTTCTGTATATAGTTTTGTAGCTTCCTCACTCTTGGCAACTGTTGGTGGTACAATATAATCAAAATTCTTATAATTAATATAACGAGTACTTGCCTGAAGTCTTGTTGGTGCTCCACCAATATGTGTATACCACTCTCTTATAACTCTTGCTGAATATCCATCAAGAATCATCTCCACACCTACATACTCCATTACTCTATGATGACCTGACTTAATACAGTCAATTCCTCTTGCGTAATTCTTCTCTTTATCATCAATATTAGCTCCCCAACATACTCCTGCACGCTGGCCCATAAGGCTAATTGGATTCTTAGGTGTTTCTTCTATAATAGTTACTTTTCCCATTGTTAATCTCCTTAATATTAAAAAGCTTTCGCATAAATTTCATATTTATCAATATATCATTTTCAGGCTTTTTTTTCAATTATTTTCAGCTACTCTTAATGAATATATTTGAATTATTCTTCCTTAATATACTTTCCTTGCACCTGATCATATGTCTTGCCAAATCTATGATACTTTATACTTCCACCATTTGCTATATTAGCCTCTACCTGTGGGTCAAATACATAGATATTGCCATTAATATTCATTTCACACCAAGCAGTAAATAAAACGCTACAAAAAAACATAGTTATAGCTATAACTCGTTTATGTTTTCTCATTAGCAACACTCCTTTACCTGACTAAAATATTAATTAAACAAGCTATCATATTCTCCCTTATCAACTTCTTCATAATATGCATAGTAACCACTCTCATCTCTTGCCAAAGCTAGTCCTAACTTTCCATCTAAAAGTTCATATCTATAATATTCTCCGCCAATATTTAATAATCCACCTTCTACAAAATAATCTCGAGCATAAATTCCTTGATTCTCAGCCTGACTAATTGCCCTTGAGCCATCAAAATACCAACCTAAATGTCCATATGCTGAATAACGAAGCCAATACTTGCCTTCAAACTCATATGCAAACTCATTATGTATTTCCACTGTTTTCTCTTCTGTTATTATTTCATCTATTATAGGTTGGTCTGTTGTAACTACCTGTTCATATATTTTTTCTTCATTTATATCTTCTTCATTTATATTTTCTTCATTTATATTTTGTTCTATTATAGTTTTTTCTATTGTATCTTCTTGTACATCTTCTTCTGTTACGACTTTTTCTGCTACAATTTCTTCTGCTACTTCTTCAGTTTTTTTCAAGGAATCTGTTTTCCCCTTATTATTTAATTTTTTACCGCCAGCTAGCTTTCTATCAGTCATAGCTGCCGCCACAATAGCAGCCAATATTTTCTTTCTCATATTTATCCCCTTTTACGTTTTAGTTAGCTTATATTATATCAAATTATTCCTTTTTCTGCAATTTCTCTAATCAACTGATTTACTATTTTAAAAATAAAAAAGTAATCTCCCTCATTTTCTGAGTTCAATTACTTTTTTATTAGAACTTATTATTCTTATACTATTTTCAAAACTATGCTTTCAGTTCTTTACTCATATATTCTAACTTCCTGCACTCTCATATGCATCTATTCCTCGATTCCAAAGAAGAACCGAAAGTGTTAGTAGCACTGCTGCTATAACCGTTCCCACGCCAAAGCAGAACCATGGATTATTTCCTCTTAATATATAGCTTGCTGGATAGTACGCTGTAAACGCAAATGGCAAAATATAAGTAACAATATTTCTAACCACACCATTATAAATTGTTACTGGATACTTTGCAAAGTCACTTGACATATAAAGAACCTGTAATATACTTCCACTAGACTTTATCCAAAGAGCAAGTGCTGCACCTGCAATCTTTATAGCCGCATATATTACTGTTCCAAATATAAATGCTAAAATCATAAGCAACACACTTCCTACAGTATAACTAATTCCAAGCTTCATAGATGCTATAATCATAAGCACTATACCTGTAAGAAGCTCACCTAATGCATCGAACTGCAGCGCTTCCATAATTACATGTACAAGTGGATTAATTGGCCTTGTAAGATATTTATCAAAATCACCCTTTCTTACAATAAACCATGCCACCTTCCACAGATTATCTGTAAACAAATGATCAAGTCCCTTAGGAACAAGTGAAAATCCATATATAAATATTATCTCATAATACTTAAATCCCTGCAACTGAGGTATCTGTGCAAAAATAATACTGATAAATACAATATTTGTAATCTGTCCTACAAGAAAGCTTGCAGCTCCTGTAAGGAAATCCACTCTATACTCCATCAATCGTTTAAGCTGCTGTACAACAAAAGTTTTATAAAGTCTTAAAAATCTCATATGCTTAACCTCCTTGTACTGCAAGTCTCTTCTGGGCAAAATACCACAACAACTTAGCTAATGCGTAAAATACTAATATCCAGATAATCTGTCCACCTAAAGCTAATGCAATATTCACACCTGTTATCTTTCCCATATAAATCATAGTAGGTGTATATACCATTGACGCAAATGGCAGCAGTTCAAAAATATCTCTGACAATTCCTGGGAAAAATGCCAATGGAATCATCGCTCCCGAGAAGAACTTAATGATGCTACCCTTTAAAATATCAAAGCCCCAAATATTCATAAGCCAAAATGCTAAATATCCAAATATTAAGTTAAGATAAAATGATAATATATAGCTTAATATCATACTTAACACAAATGTTAAGAATAATACTATATCAAACGCTACATATCCTAATGCAAAATATCTATAAATCTCTACTCCCAACATAACAGGTGCAAAAATAAATGCAAAATACACTACATTATTTCCTACCTCTGTTGCAAGTAAGCTCAAATCTACATTTACCGGCTTTATCATACGCATAATAATATTACCATCTCGTATCTCCTCAGCCAACGCTCTCGTAGAATCTGTACCTGTAAAGAAACCTACGATATTTGATAAAAATACATACATTGTCATATCAACCAATGTAAATCCCATAAATGTACTCTCTCCCGATGCCATAAATACCGCTTTCCATATGAAATACATAACAAAGCAATATAACGATTCACCTATGAAGAAGCCCATAAAATTAAGCTGGTATGCCATAGCGCCCTGAGCTCCCGCTCTAAAGAAGCCGCCATAGACTCTCCTCATCTTTCCAAACATTTATCATCACCCCTTGTATAGTCTTCTAATAATTTCTTCAATATCAGCCTCGCTTACTGCAATATCCTTAACTGTAATAGTTCCAAGTATGTACGAAAGCATATCTGACACCTGAGCTTTTGAAGAATTGAACTTAATGACAGCCTTCTTACCTTCAAGCTTCACTTCCAAATCATCCTCAAGTAAATTGAACTTCTCAGCAAATGCAAGTTTATTCATATCCTCTATAGAATTAAGATTAATATGAATTTCTCTCATCTTTCCATATTTTTCTTTCATCTTATCTAGGGCTCCATCATAAACCTTCTTACCCTTATCAATCATAACGATTCTCTTACATAAAAGTTCAATATCACTAATATCGTGTGTTGTTAAGATAATAGTTGTCTGTTCATTCTGATTAATCTCCGCAATAGCCTTTCTGATGTTATCCTTTACTACAACATCAAGACCAATTGTAGGTTCATCAAGGAACAATACCTTTGGATTGTGAATCATAGAAGCTGCGATATCTGCTCTCATTCTCTGTCCCAATGATAATGTTCTAACTGGACTCTTAATAAATGGTTCCAAATCAAGAACCTGATTCAAGAAATCCATTCTGTCCTTAAATGCCTTATCTTCAATCTGATAAATCTCTTTTAGAACTGTAAATGTCTCAGACAATGGTAAATCCCACCATAGCTGAGTTCTCTGTCCAAATACTACACCGATTTCCTTAACATACTTCTTTCTGTTCTTATATGGTATCTGACCATTTATCATAATCTCACCAGATGTAGGTGTAAGGATACCTGTAAGCATTTTAATCGCTGTACTCTTACCAGCTCCATTAGGTCCGATAAATCCAAGAATTTCGCCCTTTTCAACCGAAAAAGAAATATCATCTACAGCCTTTACTATTTCTTGCTTCTTATGGAATAACGATTTCACGCTTCCCTTAAGACCTGGTTCCTTGATAATCTTCTTAAATTCCTTTGATACATTTTTCACTTCAATCATGTTGTTATTACTCATAACCCTTTTCGCCTTCTTTCTTACTCTGTCTTTCATTCTTCCCTTTACATTAACAAGAATAAATATAATAATTATCGTCTCGGCCAGCCATTTTCTGTAAAATCACTCTAACAATAAAACTTTTCACAAGCAATATTTTATAAATTTTCACAAAAAAATTACATCGACATATCAGTATATGCCGATGCAAATAATAATAATAATA
>JAFOCU010000320.1 GCA_017381055.1 Lachnospiraceae bacterium | reverse complement strand
TACAAGAGCTTCTGTCTTCTGCTCATATTCTTCTCTTCTTGACATGAACATACCTCCATTTTCTCAACCTAGCTCGTAGTTGCTAAGCAACTACGACCAAACAAAGAGAGTGGACTTCCGCCCACTCTCTAACTAGTTAACTATTACATTCACAAGTCTAACACTTAATATTATAAAAAGCAAGTGTTATTTTTTCTATCTATTCCCCTCCAAATTTACCATATCCCAACACACCATAATATACATTATAAGAAGGTTATTTTTTGCATCAGATTTTCCTTCCCTTATTTTAAATTTAAAACAGCCACGTATATTCATATATTTTTTCTGCGTTGGTATTCGGAACCCGTGATTTGCTAAATGCTCCCTTTGAACAAGTATATTCGCTTGAGATATTTTCTATAAAAAACAACATAGCTAGGTGATGTTCGCAGGGCTAAGGACAACATATGCAGATTTTCGTTAAGTTTTCACCAAGTCTGCCCTATAATAAATGCCGCCTGTCGAGTATGTTTGAGCAAGCTTGGCTATACCCCTGCAGGGTAATAAGCCAAGCTGCGCAGTTACGCAGACAGGCGAATAATTAGCATATTATAGGGCAGACTGGTGAAAATAGAAAATCGAATCCGTTGTCCTTGTCCTGTGAACACCACTAGCTGTTGTTTTTTAGAGAAAATACACAAGCCCTTAGTTCAAAGAGGAGCATGCAAGCAAATCATCGGAGCCCTCATAAGACGCAGAAAAAATATATGAATATACCTTGGCTTTGTTTTCGTTTATGTAAGGGAAGGAAAATCTGATATTAATATATATACCTTCTTATAATGTATATTATGTATAGCGTGTGGGGATATGGCGAATTCAATTTTTGAAGGAATAGATAAAAAAAGACACTAGACGAATCTAGTGTCTTTAGCAGCTAATAGGGGAATCGAACCCCTGTTTCCGCCGTGAGAGGGCGGCGTCTTAACCCCTTGACCAATTAGCCATTTGAGTTTTATTTTTTCTGCTCTCTCTTGAGCACTTTGGTAGTATACATTAATATTTTAAAAAAAGCAAGCACTTTTTTTATTTTTTTTTACATTTTTTATTCTCCTTGCTGCAAACACCCTAAAACTCTACATATTATTAATATAAATACATAAAGCGTACAGTATTCACTGTACGCTTTAATTAACTAGTCTATTTCTACTTATTCTGTTCTAAGTGCTTCCACCGGATCCTTCTTCGCAGCCATCTTAGCTGGTATAAATCCAGAAATCATTGTAAGCATCATGCTGATTAAGATAAGTATTACCGCTCCCATAAATGGTAATGCTGCAATATTATCTACTCCAGTAAGATTATTAATTACAATATTAATAGGAATAGATAAAAGTAATGTTATGCCTATACCAAGCGCACCTGCTACTAAGCCGATAATAAATGTCTCGGCATTAAATACTCTTGATATATCTTTCTTAGATGCACCAATACTTCTAAGTATACCGATTTCCTTTGTTCTTTCCAATACTGAAATGTATGTAATAATACCTATCATAATAGAAGAAACTACTAACGAAATGGATACAAATGCCATAAGGGCAATACTAATAATATTAACAACATCCGATACAGATGACATCATAGTACCAACTAAATCTGAATACTGTATTGCATACTCATCTTTTCCCTGATCAGTGTACTTCTTATTGTAATCCTTTATAATCTGAGCAATATTTTCCTTACTATCAAAATCCTTTGGATAAATATTAATCTCCCATGGATCTGCTAAATCCATAATTCCAATAGCTGTTATATTATCTTCATATGTATTCTTTGTGTCCTGAGTCATAGACTGCATAAGAGCCTGTTTTTCCTCATCTGATAATGAAGCTAAATACTGCATCTGCTCCTCTGTAAGATTGTTCATATCAAACTGTGGTGCCTGCTGTATTTCATCAGATTCAAATGGTCTTCCAGAGAAAATATCAATTGTAGGGTTTGCAAGCTGTTCCTTTGCAATTTCACTTGCATTTGTTGTATTGATAATATACTCAGTAAGCTCACTTGTGTAACCAATTGTTCCAATTTCCATGGCATTTTCATTGTTATTTTTTACAATACCACAAATATTGATATCTAATGCATTCTCAAGAACTGACTTCATATATTCTTCATTTGTAGACATATCTACCCATATACCATCAGTCTTCTTATATCTATCACAGTTTGGAACAAATTTAAATGAAAGCCCACAAAGTTCTTCATATGTATAACTAACCTGTTCTTCTTCCTCTAAATTAAATTCCTTGCCAGCAAGAATATTATTAAGTGTACCTGCCAACTCTTCTGAATCTCTTAAACCTAATGCATATATTGTATAATCACTAATCTCACCATTCTTATCTGTAACGATTACTACATCATTAAATTCCTTAGGCCAGCTTCCATACAATAATTCATACTGATTATCGAGAGCTTCCTGATTGTTAAGAAGTTCCTTCCATACCTCAGCATTATTCATTGCCGAACCACTCATACCCGAAGACAAATCCATCATAGAGCCCATTCCTATATCATCAAATAAGGATATAGGATTTACCTGTGTAACACCATTTGTAGTATCTGCAAGGTATATATTCATACTTGTTTTATATACGTACTGAACATCCTTTGCATTATCCCAAATACTTCCACTCTGTTCCTTTGTGCTATCTATGTATGCTTTAAATGCCTCAAGATTATTTGTCTGAATCTTTGAAGTCATAGCTACAAGTATCTGATTCATAACATTTCTCGAATAGATTTTTCCATCCTCATGCTCTATGTCATCTTCTGTGGCCATAGCTTCCATCATACTTGTCATCATAGTAGTCATATCAACAGTCTGCTTCTGAATAGTTACTGGATATGATGCCAATGCATCCTCCTGAACCTTATCAATATAGCTCTGCATACCTGTTGAAAGAGCAAGTATAAGCGCAATACCAATAATACCGATACTTCCTGCAAACGATGTAAGGAAAGTTCTACCCTTCTTTGTCATAAGATTGTTCATACTAAGTGATAAAGCTGTAAAAAATGACATAGAAGTCTTTTTCTTCTTTTCCTTAGCCTGCTTCTTCTCAGCACGTGTTGCTTTTTTAGAAGCCTTTGCATAAGCCTCTTCCTTAGTCTTTTCATCTACACTATATGGATTAGAATCATTCTTGAGCTCACCGTCAAGAATTCTTATAATACGTGTTGAATACTGCTCTGCAAGCTCTGGATTATGTGTTACCATAATGATAAGACGCTCTTTCGCAATCTCCTTAAGCAATTCCATAATCTGTACACTTGTCTCAGAATCAAGAGCACCTGTTGGTTCATCTGCCAATAAGATATCTGGATTGTTTACCAAAGCTCTAGCAATAGCAACTCTCTGCATCTGACCACCTGACATCTGATTTGGTTTCTTATACAACTGATCACCAAGTCCAACCTTTTCAAGAGCCTCTGTAGCACGTTTTCTTCTCTCTGCCTTTGATACACCTGAAAGTGTAAGCGCAAGCTCTACATTAGACAAAACTGTCTGATGTGGAATAAGATTATAGCTCTGGAACACAAAGCCAATTGAATTATTTCTATATGTATCCCAATCTGCATCCTTAAAATCTTTAGTAGATTTTCCATTAATAATAAGATCACCACTTGTATATTGGTCTAATCCTCCGATAATGTTAAGAAGAGTTGTCTTACCACATCCAGACTGACCTAAGATAGATACAAATTCATTTTCTCTAAACTCTAAATCAATACCCTTTAAAGCCTCAACAGTTGTATCACCAGTTACATACTGTTTCTTAATATTTTTTAATTGAAGCATATCCCTTTTCCTTTCTAAATACCATATACAAAAATATATACTGATATAATATAAAACTAATTCTGTTTTTTTACAATAGATTTTTTATCTTTCACATTTTTTTCACAAAACGATTATATCACCTTATACACAAACAAAAAGGTACCTTTAGGTACCCATTTGCTTAAACTATCTTTTTCAAATTCTATATCTTAAACTCATTTGGAAATAATACACCAAGAGTTGTCTCTACTATATTGCCATCCTCATCTTCATATATAATATCTAAATCAGCTCCAAACTCTGACATAAACTGTCTACACATTCCACATGGCACAAGATTTTTTATAGAGCCTCCAACAGCAATTTTTGCAAACTCTCTTTCCCCTTCGGATATAGCCTTAACAAAGGCTGTTCTTTCTGCACATATGGTTCCACCATAAGATGAATTTTCCACATTTACACCTGTAAATATCTTACCATTCTTACAAAGTAGTGCCGCTCCCACCTTTATATTAGAGTATGGACTATATGCCTTTTTAGAAGCTTCCTTTGCTAATCTAAACAATTCTTGATTATCCATTTATCCATCCTCACTTTAATTCTGTTCTCTTAAATATTTTTCCACTGAAGCCACAGCATTTGCTCCATCTGAAACCGCTGTAATAACCTGACGCAAGACCTTTGTTCTCATATCACCAGCTACAAATATACCTTTTTTACTTGTTATTCCATCCTCTGAGGCTACAACATATCCTGCCTTATCAAGTTCCACTAATTCATTAATATATGAAACATTTGGTTTCATACCTACTGCAATAAATATACCATTTACTGATATATTCTCTTCCATATTAGTTTTAACATTTTTAGTATCTATAGAAGAAACCAAGCCATCACTTCCATTAATAGATGATACTACAGTATCTGGCATAAACATAATATTATCGGCTGCAAACACCTTATCCTGCAATACTTTCGCCCCACGAAGTTCATCTCTTCGATGAATAAGATAAACCTTATCTGCCATATTCGATAAATACAACGCATCCTCAAGCGCTACATCTCCACCGCCTACTACTGCCGCTATCTTTCCCTTATAAAATGCACCATCACATGTGGCACAGTAAGACACTCCTCTGCCTGTATACTCTGCCTCTCCTGGCACATGAAGCTTATCATAGCTTGCGCCTGTAGCTAAAATAATTGTTTTTGTACTAATATCTTTATCTGACTTTAAAACGATATCATAGGTTCCATCCTCTTTATCTTGAATACTGACAACCTCATCATCTAAGAATTCTGCTTCAAAATGCTCTGCATGTGTTCTAAACTTCATAGCCATCTCAAAGCCTTCTATCCCTTGCAACCCAAGATAATTATCAACATCTGAAGTATTTACAATCTGTCCGCCACTATAACCAGCCTTCTCAATAACTAATGTTTTAAGTTTTGCTCGTCTTGCATACACAGCTGCGCTAAGTCCTGCTGGACCACTTCCTACTATTACCACATCATACATATTTTCTTTTTGCTCCTATTTAATTATGCTCCTTATTTGACTCATTAGCCTTATACATAAATTCAATAAATTCTTTTTCTGGTAAAGGTTTTGAAAAATAATAACCCTGAA
This sequence comes from Lachnospiraceae bacterium, assembly GCA_017381055.1. Classification (GTDB taxonomy): domain Bacteria; phylum Bacillota; class Clostridia; order Lachnospirales; family Lachnospiraceae; genus SVEL01. The sequence continues at coordinate 844 of JAFOCU010000320.1, read as the reverse complement.
TATACTCAATACCTAAGCCCTTCATAGTCTTATACTGTTCCTTTGTCTCAATACCTTCAGAAACAATCTCCATCTCCATACCTTTAATCATGCTCATCGCTGCACCCATTACATAATGAGCCTTATCATTTTCAAAATATGATTTTGTCATATCTCTATCAAACTTAACAATATCTACTGGCATCTCTGCTATATAGTTAAGATTTGACTGACCTGTACCGAAATCATCTAATGAAAATCTAACTCCATAATTTCTAAGCTTTTCCATATTCTTAAGTAAGATATTCTTGCCCTCTATAGATGCAGACTCTGTTATCTCCAGATTAATACTATTTGGATTAACATTATACTTATCCATTATGTCTATAAAATTTCTAGCAAGCTTAGCATAACAGCACTGTACAACTGAAAGATTAATCTCTACATATTCTAAATCTAGTTTTGGATAATCAGGTCCACCCATAAACCTACATACCTTTTCAAAGATAACCTCTCCAAGCTTTATTATCATACCATTTTCCTCTGCGACTCTAATAAACTTAGCCGGCGGAATAATGTTGCCCTCGCTATCTCTAATTCTTACCAAAGCCTCCACTGTTGTAAATCTATGCTTTACAGTTGAGTATATCGGCTGATAATACATCTCAACTCTGTCGTACTCTAAAGCTTCAAGTAATAGCTCTTCGCCTTCTATTTCCTCCATCATCTTATTATACATATCTGCGTTAATTACTACTCGTTCCTTTGCGAGTATGTCAGAATTATTCTGTCTTGCATATCTTATGAGCTTTTCAAAATAATATACACTATCTGTAAAGAAAGGATCTGGAATATAAAAATACTT
>JAFOCU010000319.1 GCA_017381055.1 Lachnospiraceae bacterium | reverse complement strand
TCAGCAAGCTTTAAACCATAAGATAAGAAATGTGCATATGCACAAGCAGCATACTTCTCAATTCTGGTAATACTACTGCCTACGCCCTCCTTATATAAGGCGCTGGCAACAGTTCTATCAAGAGCCAAATTATTATTCATAAAGAAAGCTCCCTCTATTGCTCTATTGAGAGCATCTCTATATTTTTCATCCTTAGCAAAATATGTGTAAAGCTCACGCCACAAATCATCTATATCATCACTTCCATAAGAAGTGATAGCTCCTGCCACTCTATCAAAGGCTCCCTGTGCAGATAAAATTTTATCTTTCATACTACTCTTAGCACTATAAATTCCACAGTCATTAAACATATCTCTTAAGGTGCCAATTAGATACGAAGGTCTAAGTGGCGAACCGTCAGAAGAACTAGTTGAATAAGTCATAATAAGCTTATCTGACGCCTTTGTAAGATTTAAATATAGATAAAATCTTTCGATAAAGGCTTGCTCCCTAACTGTAGGAGATAACTCTAAATCAAGATTCTTAAGTATAGTTCTATCACTTCCCGACAACAGTCCAGGCTTACCATTTCTAGCAGGTATAATACCATCATTTACCCCCGCCACAAATAAAACCTTAATATGATTAAGTCGAGTTCTTTGTATATCACCTATAACTACCTGATCCATTACAAGAGGAATAATACCCACCTTAATCTCATCAAATCCATCATCTAATAATCTTCTATATTCCTTTAGAGAAATCTTCTCTTCACCTAACAGATTAGATAATTTATCCAATAATTCCATAACAAGCTTATATGCCTGTCCATATTCAGCTGCCAAAGAATGCTTTCCTGCCGCTTCAAACTGTTCCTTACTATTGTTAAGTGCCTCTTCAAGCTCATGTTTTTGCACAAAAGCCTTAATGGCATCTGATATCTCCTTTACAGACATTATCGCAAAATCTCTGTCCGTAAAATCAGACAACGCCTCCATAAGCTTAATTCTTATACCTTCACACTGTTCAAACTCTTCATCAGAAAGGCCTCTATACTTCTTTTTAAAAGAATTTGTATACGCAATCTTGCCCTTTATACCGCAACCTATAACATAATTCTCTAAAATATCTCCCTCTTCATCTGTTATAGGGCTCATATAATTCTTGATATATGAAAATACGCTCTCATAAGAAAAATTCTCATCCGCTATTCTTAAAATACTTCTAATAATATTAACAAATGGATTGGTAATAAGTGTTCTTTTATTATCCATAAAGAATGGAATATCAGCTCTCTTAAAGGCCTTCTCCACATTTCTCTTCATACCCTCTAAGTCACCTGTTACCACACCAATATCTCTATAGCGCAAGCTTCCCTTAGACTCTCTTACAAGCTCAGAAATTTTCTCCGCTATAAAGCTGGTCTCCTCCATTGAATTTTCGGCAACGAAAATCTCAAAACTATCATCCACATTTATCTTTTCTGCAGCTTCATATCTAAATATATTTTCTTCAATATGACCTAATACCTCTTTGCGACCAAATCTAGACTCTTCTGTCTTACCTATTATCACAGGTTTCTCCGTACATATATGTCTATCACTAGCCATAGACATAAGTGTATTTATAGTTTCCTTGGACATAGCAAAAAGCTCATGTTCTTTTATTTCTTTAAAGCCAACCTCTGTAAGATTCTCACACTCTTCCTTAGGCAAGGTTAAAGCTATATTAACAGAATCTGCGCACTCCAAAAGAAGACTTAGCAACCTATTTTGAACTGGTGTAAAGCCTGTAAAGCCATCCATATATATTATGCTATCTTTAACAATCTTCGACTCTCCTATAACCTCACATAGCTTAGAGAGCACCTCTTCCTTTGTTATGTAAGTATTTTCTCCATCATTTATACTAGCCACTTCCTTTTGAAAAGCCTCATATACCACCTTAATATCATGAAGCTTCATAGAAGTCGCCTTATGGTCCTTTGTATCCTCAATAACCTTATCTAACTGTTCCGGAGTTACTCCATACTGATAAAGCTCTGATATAGATGACTTCATCTCCTCCACAAAACCAAAGTACTTGTGCTTATCATAAAAAAGCTTTAACTTATCCTTATTAGCTTCTATAGTATGACGAAGAAGCAATGTCTTTCCTGTATCATCTAATATAGATAATCTATTAATTCCTAGCTCCTCAAATACCCTGAAAGCCAATCTTCCAAAGCTCAATATATCTATATTCATCACTCCATGCCTAGGATGCTTAACTACTATATCCTTCTGTGTCTCCATAGTAAACTGATCCGGCACAAGCAATATATAGTTCTTGTCCATATTATCTATAGATTCCCTTATTATCTCTTCATAAATATGTCTGGTCTTACCCACACCACTTGCTCCTAATATAAAGCGTAACATTTCGCTACCTCCCTCTCAAATATTAATCCAGTCTAAAACTAGCTATATCTATATTAATACTTTATGTGTACAATAATTCACTCATAAAACCATCTTTACCGAATAAAATATATAAACAATAATTATGTTTATGGCTTATGCCTAATAGGAGAATCTATGAATCAGGACGACAATCCAAAGATTTACGTTATGCAGCTAAAAGAGCTTATATACACCGCCTTGCTTATTATCCTTACAATCGTACTCATAATAGTACTGATAAATGTCTTCGCTACCAAGGATAGTTCAACTACAACCTCTGCAACTTTAGGAACGGAGAGCACCTCCGAATCCATATACTCCTATACATATAATTAATTCACATCATTAAACACTATTTTACCCAATTTTCTGATACTTCGCAATCACTTAATATAACTTAATCTAACTCAAATTAGTAAGAATATAAGTTGCATTTTGTCTATTAAAATTGTAATATATTTATATATAGTTGTTTAGTTGTGCATTATAGTTTCATATCATATAAAAAGTACTCAAATAAAAACTTTCCTATATGATATAAATCGGATACACATATTAGATTAGGAGGTTTTTTATGTCTTTTACTAAGGAGAAACGCGACAAAATTCAACACGACCTTATGGAGCTTATCAACAGTGACGATTCTGAATTTATCCAAAAGCTTATAAAGAAATATTCTCTCACTGCTACTAGCATCAGAAGATATCTTAAGGAG
>JAFOCU010000318.1 GCA_017381055.1 Lachnospiraceae bacterium | reverse complement strand
TTTTTTTTGCGTTGGCATTGGCATCAGGTGTATCACTTATGATGGGTATTTACACAGCTATTGTAGAAGGATTTGTTGCTGGTCTTTTTTGTGGTTGTAGAATTCTGGTAACTGGACCGACTGCTGCCTTAGCTACATTAGTTGCTAGTGTTGCTATGAAGCATGGAATTAACGGACTTGCAGTTACAACGGTTTTAGCAGGTATAATACTTATTCTTATGGGTGTATGTAAGCTTGGTAACTTAATTAAGTTTATTCCATACACAATTACAACAGGTTTTACTGCTGGTATTGCTGTTATGATTTTTATTGGTCAGATAGCATCATTCTTTGGAATTAGTACAGCTGGTTACAAGGGACAGATGATTGAACCGATTGATAAGATTAAGGCTCTTATAGAGTGTAGAGCTACATTTAATCCTATGGCTCTATTAGTAGGTGTTATATCATTGATAATACTTATTATTTGGCCACATATTAATAAAAGAATTCCTAATTCTTTAATTGCAGTTGTTATTGCAAGTATCGCTGTTAAGGCTCTTGGCCTTGATACGGGTGATAACAAGGTAGAGACTATTGGTAGCTTATATGAAATTACAACAAAGTTCCCAAGCTTTGTTATGCCTGAGTTTGACTTAGCACTTATAAAAACATTATTGCCAGATGCAGTTACAATGGCTGTTTTAGCTGGTATTGTATCGCTTTTATCATGTGTTGTTTCTGATGGTGTGGCTGGTTCTAGACATCGTTCTAATGCAGAGCTTGTAGCTCAGGGCTTAGGTAATATAGCAGTAGGTTTCTTTGGTGGTATTCCAGGAACTGGTGCTATCGCTAGAACAACAGCAAATATAAAGAACGGTGGTAGAACACCGATTGCAACAATGGTTCACGCGGTTGTGTTAGCTATTATGCTTGCCTTCTTAGTGCCATTTGCTAAGCTTATTCCTATGCCAACTATAGCGGCTATGCTCTTTATGGTTGCTTATAATATGAGTGGTTTAAGAGAGATTATAAAGACATTAAAGAGAGCTCCTAAGAGCGATATCACACTTTTGATTGTAACACTTGTTATTTCATTATGGTTAGGTCTTATGCAGGCAGTAGGCTTTGGACTTGTGTTAGCATCTTTATTATTTATGAAGAGAATGGCAGATGTTACAGACATTACTTGTTGGACATATGCTGATGATTATCATTCTGTTCAGGAAGAAAATGAAAATTATGAGGAAGATACTGATACTGAGAATATCTCATTAAAGGTAGTTCCAAAGCATACTTTAGTATTTGAGGTAAATGGCCCATTATTCTTTGGTGCTGCAGATAAGATAAATGGTATAGCTTTAAATATTGAGGAAGATATATTGATTTTAAGAATGCGTAGCGTGCCAGCAATGGATGCAACTGCTCTTAGAACATTAGAAAATGTATTTGAAACATGTAAAAAGAATAACACAGCACTTATTTTCTCACATGTTAATATGCAACCATACTCTGTAATGGAGAAGAGTGGATTTGTAAATAAGGTTGGTAAGGATATGTTCTGTAAGAATATTGACGAGGCTTTAAAGTTAGCGGAAAGCTTAGAGCAGGAGTATCATCAGAAAAGAAAGAAGATTAAAGCGTAGTTTACGGAGGTTAAGACGGTGAAGTTAGCAGATGTTGATATTAATAAATTGTCTCCAATGATGAAGATATATGCGGAGACAAAAAAACAGTATAAGGATTGTATTTTATTTTACCGTCTTGGAGATTTCTATGAGATGTTCTTCGAGGATGCATTAACTGTATCTAGAGAGCTTGAGATTACATTGACAGGTAAGGAATGCGGATTAGAGGAGCGTGCACCAATGTGTGGCGTTCCTCATCATGCTGCTGAAATGTATCTTAACAAATTGGTTTCTAAAGGTTACAAGGTAGCTATTGGAGAACAGGTTGAGGATCCAAAGCAGTGCAAGGGCCTTGTAAAGCGTGAGGTTGTG
>JAFOCU010000317.1 GCA_017381055.1 Lachnospiraceae bacterium | reverse complement strand
GCAGAAGAGATTAGAGCATTTCTTGTAGATAAGGTATCGAAAAAGGGAGGTCATTTGGCGTCTAACCTAGGTGTGGTAGAGCTAACTATGGCCTTGCATCTATGTCTTGATTTTCCTAATGACAAAATTGTGTGGGATGTAGGTCATCAGTCATATACTCACAAGGTTTTGACAGGAAGAAAAGAAGGCTTTGATGAGCTTCGCTCTTACGGTGGAATGAGTGGTTTCCCAAAGCGTAGAGAGAGTAAGTGCGATTCCTTTGATACTGGTCACAGCTCAACATCTATTTCGGCTGGACTTGGTATAGTTACAGCTAATCAGATTAAGGGTGATGACAGCACAGTTGTATCAGTTATCGGTGATGGAGCTATGACTGGAGGGCTTGCATTTGAGGCTCTTAATAATGCTGCAAGTATTAATCGAAACTTTATAATGATTTTAAATGATAATGAGATGTCTATCGCTCAGAATGTAGGTGGTTTATCGTCTTATTTATCTGGTATTAGAACAGGTAATGCTTACAATGGCTTAAAGGATGGTGTGAGTAAATCCTTAAATGCTATTCCGGTTGTAGGTAAGAAGCTTGTTCATCATATTAAGAAAACTAAGAGCAGTATTAAGCAGTTGCTTATTCCTGGAATGCTTTTTGAAAATATGGGTATTACTTACTTAGGTCCTGTGGATGGTCATAACCTTTCACAACTTGTAAGAACAATAAATGAAGCAAAAAAACTTGATCATGCAGTTATAATCCATGTGCTTACTAAGAAGGGGAAAGGCTTTGAGCCAGCTGAAAAGCATCCTTCGAGATTCCATGGTGTAGAGCCGTTTAATCATTTGACAGGTGAACCAGTAAAGGCAAAGAAGAAGGTTTCTTATACAGATACTTTCTCCCATTATATTTCTAAGTTTGCCAAGGATAATGAAAAGATTGTAGCTATTACTGCGGCTATGCCTGATGGAACAGGATTAAAACGTTTTGCTCATATGTACCCAGAAAGATTTTTTGATGTGGGTATAGCTGAGGAGCATGCGGTTACATTTGCAGCAGGACTTGCTAGTGCAGGACTTAAGCCATATGTGGCTATATATTCGTCATTTTTACAGAGAGCTTATGATCAGATGATTCATGATGTTTGTATTCAGAATCTTCCGGTTGTATTTATGATTGATAGAGCTGGATTTGTAGGTGGCGATGGTGAGACACATCAGGGTATTTTTGATTTGTCTTATCTTAATACTATTCCTAATATGAATGTATGTGCTCCAAAGAATAGATATGAGCTTGCAGATATGATTAAGTATTCTACTTATTACAATGGTCCTATAGCTATTAGATATCCAAGAGGCGAGGCTTATGAAGGCCTTAAGGAATATCGAGAGGCTATTGTCTATGGTAGAGCAGAGGTTATATATAAAGAAAAAGATATAGCACTTCTTGCAGTGGGAAGTATGGTTAAGGAAGCTGAAAAGGCTAGAGAGCTTCTTAAGAAACGTGGCTACAATGTTTCGCTTATTAATGCTAGATTTGTAAAGCCATTTGATGAAAATTGTATTATAAAGCTTGCTAAGGATCATAAGCTATTAGTAACAATCGAAGAAAACGTATTAAATGGTGGCTTTGGTGAGCAGGTGCTTAGATTTGTTAATTCGTCAGAGATAGATATACAGGTTCAAAATCTTGCAATACCTAATCAGTATCTTGAACAGGGTAGTGTAGATGTGCTTCGTAAGGAGGCTGGCTTAGACCCACATACTATAGCTGAGAGAGTAGAAAATAGATATAAAGACTTAATGTAAAGGATTTGAGTATGAAGAATTTTCTTGTTATAGGCAATAGCATAAAGGATGGAGTAGCTCCAGTTTGCGAGAAAATCCACGACTACGTAGTAAAACGTGGAGGTTCTTGTACTGTTATAACAGGCTTCGTAAAAGGCGAGGATATTCCAAAGGAGACAGAGGTGGCTATCGTTGTAGGTGGTGATGGTACACTCCTTCAGGCTTCTAGAGATTTAATGGAGTTAAATATTCCTCTTATCGGTGTGAATTTTGGACATTTAGGCTTCTTGGCTGATGTGGAGGCTGAAGCTGTAATCGATATGGTGGATAGACTTTTTGCTGATGATTATACAATTGAAAAGCGAATGATGCTTGATGGTATTATTTCTAGAAATGGAAAGAATATATCATCTATGTCAGCTCTTAATGATATTGTTATCGGTAGAACTGGAGTAATGGGTGTTTTAGATTTTAAGATGTTTGTAAATGGCATTCGTCTTAATAATTACAAGGCTGATGGAATTATCGCATCCACACCTACTGGTTCAACTGCTTATAATATGTCTGCAGGAGGTCCATTAGTTAAGCCTTCAGCAGAATTGATTGTTATGACACCAGTATGTCCACATACTCT
>JAFOCU010000044.1 GCA_017381055.1 Lachnospiraceae bacterium | reverse complement strand
TTGTCCCATTTTCTTTAAGTTTAAATAACTTTTCCATTATGCTGTTTTCCTCCTTCATTTTTTATCATTAGCAAATGGTCTTTTTTCATTATATCATCTATTTCTTATTTTTTGCAAAGTATTCTTTTGTTTCTTTTGCAATTACCCCACTAAGAGCAACTAATGCAATAATATTTGGAATAGCCATAAGACCATTAAATATATCTGCAATAGTCCATACAGCTGAAACCGTCATATAAGGTCCAATAAATACTGCTAAAATATATAACCACTTATAAACATTTACAGCCTTCTTACTTCCGTTAGATAAATACTCTAAACACTTTTCACCGTAATAATTCCAACCTAATATAGTAGTAAATGCAAAGAATACAAGACAAAGCATTAATATGAATGCTGAAGCATTATTGCTCATAAAATACAAGCCCTTCTGGAATGCATCTGTTGTAACCTGTACACCTTCAAGATTTTCATTTGCCCATGAGCCCATCATGACGATTGAGAGACCTGTCATTGTACAAACGATAATTGTATCAATAAATGTTCCTGTCATTGTAACAAGACCCTGACGAACTGTATCCTTTGTCTTCGCAGCTGCAGATGCGATTGGTGCTGAACCAAGACCTGCTTCATTTGAAAAAATACCTCTAGCTACACCCTTTTGCATTGCAATTGCAATTGAAGCTAACGCACCACCTGCGATTGGTCTAATACCAAAAGCACCGTACACAACTGATTTTATAGCTCCTGGAAGTAAATTGATATTTGTAATAATCAATGTTAAAGCTGCAAGAATATAAATAATAGCCATAAATGGCACTACTATTTCTGATACCTTAGCAATTCTCTTAATTCCACCAATTACTACAAGACCTACGCATATTGTTAATACAAATGCTGTTATAACAATCGCAATAGAATACTCATTTCCTAAAATATTAACTGTATTTGATTTATTAGGATCAAAAAATGACTGTACCGCTGTCGCTATACCATTAACCTGTGTAAATGTACCAATTCCAAAGAGACCTACACATGCTCCAAAGAATGCAAATAACTTTGCTAACCACTTCCACTTTGAACCCATACCATTTTCAATATAATAAAATGGTCCACCAAGAACATTTCCGTTCTCATCAATCTTTCTATACTTAACAGCAAGAAAGCCTTCTGCATACTTTGTGGCCATACCAAAGAAGGCCGCAACCCACATCCAGAATAACGCACCAGGTCCACCAGCTAAAATACCAATCGCTGTTGCTACTCCAACGATATTACCTGTACCAATAGTCGCTGAAAGTGCTGTACATAATGCTCCAAAGCTTGTTACTTCACCTTCACCATCTTCTTCATTTTTCACCATATACTTAAGGGCTTTTCCTAAATGTCTTACCTGAATACCTCTAAGTCTTATAGTAAGTATTATTCCTGTAACCATAATTAAGATAATCAGTGGAAGTCCCCACACTATGTTATCAATTTGTTCAAGTATCTTTGTTAAATTCTTCATATTTGTCTCCTATTATTTATCTATTGTAATTTATTAATTTTCCCTTATTCATACAATGGTGTCGATAAATATCTGTCTCCTGAATCTGGTAATAATACCACTATATTTTTACCTTTATTTTCTGGACGTTTAGCCACTATACTAGCCGCCTTTAAAGCAGCTCCGGAAGATATTCCTAAAAGTATTCCCTCTGTTTTAGCAAATTTTCTACCTTCCTCATAAGCCTCTTCATCCGCAACAGTTATAACCTCTTTATAAATGTTAGTATTTAAAACACTCGGCACAAATCCAGCTCCAATACCCTGTATTCCATGTTTCCCTGCTGTTCCACCTGACAGTACCGGGCTTCCCTTTGGCTCTACAGCTATAATTTCTATATCAGGATTCTGCTCTTTTAAATACTCTCCAGTTCCTGTTATAGTTCCGCCAGTTCCTACTGTTGCTATAAATATGTCAACTTTTCCTTCCATTTGTCTCCATATTTCAGGACCAGTTGTATCCTTATGTGCCTTAGGATTTGCCATGTTTTCAAATTGTCCTGCCACAAAGGAATTAGGAATCTCTTTACTAAGCTCATTAGCCTTTTCAATGGCACCACTCATTCCTTTAGCACCCTCAGTAAGCACAAGCTTTGCTCCATATGCAGCTAGTAATTTTCTTCGTTCAATACTCATAGTTTCTGGAAGAGTCAATATTGCATTATATCCCTTTGCTACTGCTACAAGTGCTAGTCCAATTCCTGTATTTCCAGAAGTAGGCTCTATTATGGTAGCTCCAGGCTTCAAAATGCCTCTCGCTTCAGCATCCTCTATCATAGACAATGCTACTCTATCTTTTGCAGAACCTGCTGGATTTAAATATTCAAGCTTTGCATAAATATTTTTATCCGTATATTTATTTAGTTTCAATATAGGAGTATTTCCTATAAGCTCCGTTACACTATTAACAACCATTATCTTCATCTCCTCTACATTATAGGTTGGTCATTGATAACAAGTCTAAATTCTGCACCAAGCTTAGCTGCTGCTTTTCTGCATAGAATCATTCGGTTTAAGAAAATTTCAAAATAGTCCATAACCGCACATTCATTAGTATCTATTTTAATATCCAATGTAATGTGTTCTCCCTTTTTAAAGCTAACACTACTCTCCTTTACAGAATAATTAACTCTATCATGTATATCAAAAGTCGTCTGATCCTTGCTTCTTACTCTTGTGTATCTTACATCTGTTTTATCAGCTAATATAAGAGCTGCTGCAACGGCATTCACAGGAAAAGCTGTGGACTCATCATGATTGCCTATAGCGGTGATAATAGTTGCAATATCTTCTGGTTCAGCGCCCATATTATCCAATATACGAAATGCCATCACTGCTCCTGACTGTGCATGATCAATTCGATTAATAACATTTCCTATATCATGTAAGTATCCTGCGATCCTAGCTAGTTCAGCCTCTCTCTCAGTATACCCAAATTCCTTAAGAATACTACTAGCTAACGCTGCCACCTTAGACACATGCGCAAAACTGTGTTCTGTGTATCCTAACGCAGTAAGTGATTCATCTGCTTTCTCAATATAAGTTTGAACTGTTTTATTATTCTTAATATCTTCAAAAGTTATTTTCATAATAACGTATTTCTCCTTTTTGAAAAATCACCCCTACATTCTAACACATTTTTTTTCCTTTAGATACTATTTTCTTCCTAAATTTATTGAATCTTTTTATAAATAAGGTATAATAGATATATATATTATTTCTGTGTTTTATATGAAATAGGAGTGCGCAAAGTGATTAAACGAAAACTTATTAAAACCCGTTCCGTTACACCGGGTATGAAAATAGATCAAGCTATCATTGACAGATTAGGACGTGTATTAGTTGCTCGCGGTTCTGTCCTTGATGAATATGTTATTGACTCTTTACTTAAGCTTGGTGTTATGAATATATATATTCAAGACGGAACAGCTGACCCTGAGGATGATAAAATCGTTATCAGTAAGGCTGCTGAAAAGAAAATAGAAAAATTATATACTGAGGACCGTTCTAAGGTTACTCTATCTAACAGTGTGCGCAAACGTGTTGCGGAAGGTATTCAATTTATATATAGTGGAGACACTTCTTCTGCTGTAGCAGATGCCACAGATAG
>JAFOCU010000316.1 GCA_017381055.1 Lachnospiraceae bacterium | reverse complement strand
TGCTTTCCCTAAGATTAAGGATGCTTCATGTCTTATGACAGATGCTCCAAATGTAGTTGATGATAAGCAGCTTGAAGAGTTAGCTATCGCTATTGCATTGGAAGAAGAGGAAGAGAATACAGAGGAGTAATCTATTCTGCTGAAAAATAAAAAGGAGGAGAGATGATGATACATAATATTGTACTTGGAATTCACATTGCTAGTTTAGTTGTATGTTTCTTTATAGTATATATGCTAGGAAGAAGAGAAAACAAGCATAGAGCGAATTATATGGTAGTTACAATAGTATGTAATGTCATCTCTCTTGTTGGTTATATACTAGAGCTTATGTCTACTACTGAGGAAGCTATGATTACTGCAGTAAAGATGCAATATTTAGGAAAGAGCTTCGTGGGAACTTTTTTACTATATACATTCATTAGATATTACAATTGGAAATTCCCAAGAACTCTTATAAGATTATTTTGGGTTATAGACATCGGTATATATTTTGTGGTGCTTACTTTGGATTATCATATGTGCTATTATAAATCATATGATGTTGTGACTGTTGCAGGAAAGAATTTTTTTGTAACAGAAAAGGCACCTTTGTATATTATTACTATGGTATATTTGTTAGGGATATTGGTATTGTTTTCAGTTCTTTGTCACAAGCACTGGAAAACTGCTGAGGGACGAGATAAGCAAATATTAGGAAAATTGTCGGTTACGTCTATGGTCGCTGATATGATAATAGTTTTGTCTATTTTTGATGGGGTATATCCTTATGATTTAGTTCCTATGATTATAACTGTATTTACCATAGTCATAGGGTTTTTGATATATAAGTACGGGCTTTTTTCTACATTGGATATTGCTAAAGAAAATCTTATTGTAGATGTAGAGGAAGGCGTTATAGTAAGAGATATGGAAGGCAATTTCCAGTATGCTAATCCTAAGGCATATGAGCTTATTCCACAGTTAAGGTATGCGGATAAGAAGTTGATAGAGAAAGCTATTGATCGCTTTGTAGGAAATGCTAAGACAGATACTATAAGATTCAATGGTAGATTTTTTAAGTTGAATAATAGAGTACTTGAGGATGAAAAGCAAACAGTAGGTCATATGATTACCTTCTTTGATATAACAGACCTTCTTGAAAATAATAAAAAAATGGAACAGCTAAAAATAGAAGCTGATAATGCTAATTATGCAAAGAGTAACTTTTTGGCAAATATGTCTCATGAAATTAGAACTCCTATTAATGCAGTTCTTGGTATGGATGAGATGATTTTAAGAGAATCTAGTGAAGAAAACATTGTTGAATATGCTACAAGCATTAAGAGAGCAGGAGAGAGTTTGCTATCTCTTGTAAGTGATATATTAGATTTTTCTAAAATTGAATCAGGAAAGATGACAATTATAGATGAGCCTTATAATGTCAAAGAATTAATTAAAGATATTATTAACACATTTACATTAAGGATGAGACAAAAAGGTCTATCGTTTATAACAGAAATAGATGAAAATATTCCAAAGGTACTTGTAGGCGATGAGGTTAGGATTAAGCAGATTGCTTTAAATATATTAAGTAATGCCTTTAAGTATACAAAGGAAGGATATGTAAAATTAAAGATATCATCAGAGGTAAAAGGCAGTAAATGTATACTTGCGTTCTCGGTAGAGGATACGGGAAGTGGTATAAAGAAGGAAGCTTTGGAGAAATTATTTGCTACCTTTGAAAGAATTGATGAAAAGAAGAACCGTCATATAGAAGGAAGTGGACTTGGGCTTAACATTACGAAGAATCTTCTTAAGATGATGGGAAGTGATATACAAGTAAAAAGTGTTTATGGCAGAGGAAGTATTTTCTTCTTTGATTTGGAACAACGTGTATCTGATTATGAACCTATTGGAATGATGGATATAGAAGATGTTAAGGTTGATATAAATCAGGGAAGCGAAGATACATTTACGGCTCCCCATGCGAGAATGTTGGTGGTAGATGATAATTTGGTTAATTTATCTGTAATGAAAGGCCTTCTAAAGAGAACACAGGCTACTGTTGAAATGGCAAGTAGTGGTGCAGAAGCTGTGAAGATGACGAAAGATAGGGAGTATGATCTTATATTTATGGATCATCTTATGCCAGAGATGGATGGTATAGAAACTATGATTCGAATTAAAGGAATGGAGGCTAATCCAAATAGGAATACTCCGTGTATAGTGCTTACTGCTAATGCGATTTCAGGTGCTAAGGAGAAGTATATGGAGGCGGGCTTTGATGAATATATGACAAAGCCTGTTAATATGGATTTGTTAGAGAACAATTTACGTAAATTTCTCTCGTAGACAATAGTGAAAATATAAGGTGAATCTTGAAAAAATAAAGGTTTTGGTGTAAAATAAAAAATATATATAGCGTGATAAAAAACTAGAAAGGAGTATGTCTATGAATATAGCTTCTCAAACGTGTGCACTAGTTGTTCTTTGTGTTATAGCCATATTTTTTATAACATCAAAGCCTTTAAAATTACCTACAACTATTGCATTCTATGTGATTCTATTTACGACCATGGGGATGGTATTGACAGATATTGTATCTATTAATTTATTGAATAATTTAGATACCACCTCTCCAGTACTTATGGAAGTATTTGCTAGATTGTATTTGTTCTTCTTGAATGCGGTGGTATATTCTGCGATTTATTACACGTATGCATATGCTTATGGTAATACAAAGAAACGAAAAATAGTAGTACGGCTAAAGGCTGTAGTGTTTTTTGTAGCAGATATTATTATGTTGTTATGTCCAGTATATTACTATGGAAAAGATGGTATTGTTTATACATACGGTCCTGCTGTTGATGTGACATATGTTATAGGCACTTATGGTATTTTATTATTATTATATATTGTTGTTACAGGAAAAAAGCTAATGCATAAGAGACGTAGACTGGCTATTGCATTGTGGGTTTTTGTATGGATGTTTGCTGCTGTTGTGCAATATCATGTGCAGACAATACTTATGGTTACATTTGCAGGTGTAGTTGGAGTTGTTATCGTTTATATTATGCTTGAGAATCCAGATTCTAGAATGGATAGAAGAACAGGTCTTCTTAATATGAGGGCTTTTGAGTCGTATATAAGAAAGCTGTTTGAATTAAAGAGAAAGTTTACAGTATATGTAATCGTTGCAGACGAATTATCAGATCTTAGAGATAGAGAAAGACATTCTATGAATAGAATTTACCTCGATAGATTTATTGGTTCTATAAATGTACTTAAGACTTCGAAGCTGTTTTTTGATGGGGACGATCAGATGATAGTGGTGTTTGAGGAAAGTACAAAGGGTATATATGATAGGAAGATTTTTGAAAGTCATATAGATGAGGCTGGAAGAGATGGTTATGATATATATGGAATGGCAAAGTATTTTTATATTCCAGATCCTTTCTTTACAGATAGTGTATATTATTTTGAAAAGCTCATAAGATATGCAAGACAGAATAATTCTGACATACTCGCAAAGGAACGAGTAGTAATTAACGCAGATATGTATAATAAGATG
>JAFOCU010000315.1 GCA_017381055.1 Lachnospiraceae bacterium | reverse complement strand
CAAACATTGCGTTTGCTATTTATGATCAGGATCAGTATGGTTTAAAATAACATAAAAATATTGGTAAATTGTGGAAAGTCGCGAGTTTTCGCGACTTTTCTGTTGACATGTAGAAAAAAAGTGCTATAATGTGAGTTAGATGTGCGTAAAGATTTGGAACAAATGTAAAACATTTGGAGGATTTTATGAGAAAGAAAATTACTATTATTGCTACATGTTCATTAGCTGCAATTACTGTAATTGCAAGCGCTTACCTTATGAAAAAGGATAGCAACAATACAACAAATAAGAAGCAGGTTGCGGCAGAGCAGCAGACAGAACAGGAAACTGCCGTAATCGGAATTACAAATATAACATCAGTAGGTGCTACATTAGATGTAACAGGCGAAAATTTGACAGCTGGTCTTGATGGTCAGGCAACAGGTCAGGTGAGCTTATATAATACAGGTTTTGCATCTACGGTTGGTACATATAATGCTGGTATCACTGAAGAAGAGAAGCATAATTTAATTAAAGATTTAGATTTGGTTACAGAGGTAGTTCCAGAAGGATCTATTATTGATGGATATACAAATCTTGGTATTTCAAATGTTACTTCTTACCTTAATGTAAGAAAGGGAGCAGGAACAAACTATAAGATTGTTGGTAAGATGCCAGGTTATAGTGTATGTGAGATTATCAGTGATGAGGGTGAATGGTACAAGATTAAGTCGGGATCTGTGACAGGATATGTATCTAAGGAATTTATTCTTACAGGATATGAAGCAAATGTTAAGGCACAGGAAAAGATGACAGAAGTTCTTGTGGTTACATGTGATAAGCTTAATGTTAGAGAAGAGCCAAGTACAGATTGTAGCATTTCTACAAAGGTATCTGTAGGTGAACATTTAGATATAGTTGAGAAAGAGAAAGATGGTTGGTATAAGGCTAGCATCAATGGTCTTACAGGATACGTTTCAGCTGATTATGTAGAGGTTGTATATTCGCTTCCAACAGCTGTAGAAGTTGTAGAGGTTCAGGTGTCAGGTTCATCATCTTCATCTAGACCAACATACAGTAATCTTGATCCAAATGTATCACAGACAGCTAAGGATCTTATCAATACAGGTATGCAATATCTTGGAAATCCATATAGATATGGTGGAAATAGCCTTACAAAAGGAATTGACTGTTCAGGATTTGTTAAGCAGATATTTGCTAAGTATGGATATTCTCTTCCTAGAACATCTGGAGGATACACAAGTGTTGGTACTAGAGTGCCACTTGACCAGATTAAGCCAGGTGATATTCTTATCTATAAATATGGTTCAAGAATTGGACATGTTGCTATCTACATTGGTAACGGACAGATTTTACATGCTGCAAATGAGAGAGATGGTATCTGTATAAGTAATGCATACTTTATCTATCCATATATGGCAGTTAGAGTTATTCCATAAAAATTAATTTAGTAATTATATAAGAAGGGAAGGTCGAAATCAGTTGACTTTCCCTTCTTTGTATGATAAAATCATTTAGGTTGTGCGTTAAGCATTACAGAAGCCTTTACTCGGTATTAGGACACTCCGACCGATACTGAAGTCTAAGGTGAGATATTATTATTTAGGAGGACAAAAAGATGATAAGCAAAGAGAAGAAGACAGAACTTATTGCTACTTATGGTAGAAAGGCTGGAGACACAGGTTCACCAGAGGTTCAGATCGCAATTTTAACAGAGAGAATTAAGGAGCTTACAGAGCACTTAAAGACACATCAGAAGGATCACCACTCAAGAAGAGGACTTCTTAAGATGGTAGGTCAGAGACGTGGTTTACTTGATTACTTAAAGAAGACAGACCTTGAAGGTTACAGAAGCTTAATTGAGAAGTTAGGTATCAGAAAGTAATTATATTGACTATTTGATAGACAAGGCCAAGCCTTGTCTATCTTTAGTATAATCTAAGTGCAATGCATCTTAGATTTAATCTATAAAAAACAAATTAATAAGCAATTGGCAAGGTGACGACCGGGACCACTGAAATATTCATATATGAGTATGTGGCTATTTCAGTGTTTTCGGACTTTGCGAATTGTGAGCTATGCACAAGCAAAACATAAAGCATAGCGAGATTTGTTAAACATTCAATTTACAGGAGGATATTATGTATAAGAGTTTTTCGATGGAACTTGCTGGTAGAACACTTACAGTTGATATCGGTAGAGTTGCTAAGCAGGCAAATGGTGCAGCCTTAATGCACTATGGTGAGACAGTTGTATTATCAACAGCTACAGCTTCAGATAAGCCAAGAGATGGAATCGATTTCTTCCCACTTTCAGTAGAGTATGAGGAGAAGTTATATGCAGTAGGTAAGATTCCAGGTGGATTTAATAAGAGAGAGGGTAAGGCTTCAGAGAACGCAATTCTTACATCAAGAGTTATTGACCGTCCTATGAGACCATTATTCCCTAAGGATTATAGAAATGATGTTACATTAAACAATATGGTAATGTCAGTAGATCCAGAGTGTAGCCCAGAGCTTACAGCTATGATTGGTTCTGCAATTGCTGTTGCTATT
>JAFOCU010000314.1 GCA_017381055.1 Lachnospiraceae bacterium | reverse complement strand
TCAGCCTGACCGTAGCCCTCTTTAATACGAATATCTCTATCAATATTGAATAAAGCTTCATACAACCTATCAAAGCCTTCCTTTGAATCCTTTAATGACGTCATAGCGATAACATAATCCCTCGCTGCCATCTCTAGCTGAATATGATACTTTGACAATAACTCATCATAAAGATCCTGACCTGTATATGTAATACTATCAACCATTATAACAAGCTTACCCATATCTAAATCATAGCATCCAGCCTTACCTAATATTTTCTTATCAAGCAACTTTAATTGAGTAAGTTTACTCATCTTTTCTCTAAATTCTGTAAGATACTCCTCATACTGAATAAATCCAAGAGGGCCATTATCCATTATCTCCCTTATGCAATTGTCAATACTAGCCATAAGCACATAGGATGGACTACTAGATTGATAAATAGATAAATATCTCTCTATAACCTTCTCATCAACTAAATCACCACATATATGAAGAAGCGCCGTCTGTGTAAGAGATGGCAATGTCTTATGAACACTCTGTATAACCACATCAGCTCCACACTCTAACGCTGACTTAGGAAAATACCCACTCATACTAAAATGAGCTCCATGAGCCTCATCAACTATAAGAGGTATACCTCTCTCATGAACCACCTTGGCAATTGCTTGAATATATGAAACAACACCCTCGTATGTCGGTGAAGTAATAATAACAGCCTCTGCATCAGGGTTTTCATTAAGCATATCCTCCACATCCTTAGGATGAATACCTCCAAGAATACTAGCATCCTCTATAGGTCTAGGATAAATATATCGTGCCTTAAGATTATTAAGATATACCGCATTATATACAGCCTTATGACAATTTCTCGCCATAAGAAGCTTGCCCCCACGACTAACTAATGCCGATATAGCCGACAAGAGTCCACAGGTACTGCCATTAACTAGATAATATGTCTTCTTTGTTCCATAGAATCCAGCTGCCATATCCATAGACTCTCTCAATATTCCTCTGGGATGATGAAGATTATCAAAACCATCAATCTCTGTAATATCATAATCATACGCACTTTTAGTAAAGGACATATTTCTTTTATGTCCAGGCATATGAAAAGGATAAACATCCCCAGCACTATACGTATTTAATTTGTTGTAAAGACTATCCTTACTATTACTCATCCTGCTCCTCACATTCACCATTTCCATTCTCTGGTGGTACATATGTTGTTGTCTCAAAAAACTTCTCTAATCGTTCCAAAAGCTCCTCTGGCTTATATGGCTTCACAATATAACCAGCCATACCTACATCCATACATCTTTGTACAGTTTCCTTTGATGCTAAAGCAGTGAAAAACATAACCGGGATATCCTTAATATTCTCCATCTCTCTAATCTTCTGAACAGTTTCAACGCCATCCATATCAGGCATATCCACGTCCATAAGGACTATATCGATTGGTTTTCTATTTAATATTTCTAAGGCTAATTCTCCACTGTTAGATAAATATACATCATACTTATCATTAAGCACAAACTTAGCCATCTTAAGAATCGCTTTTGTATCATCTACCACTAGTATCTTTTTCATGTCTGCCTCCTTAATCCGTCATATATTTTAATTCAAATCGTACCAACTTATATACTCTTATGGTATCACAAATACGCATTCTACGCAACTTTTACTATATTATATTTTCTAGCTATTTGATCAATATACATTAAACATAATAACAATCATAGATATTACAAGTACACATAGATATAAAAGAAGCTGTGTTTTCATTT
>JAFOCU010000313.1 GCA_017381055.1 Lachnospiraceae bacterium | reverse complement strand
GTCCTCATACCTATTGAATCTTATCAAGTCTATTGAGTGCCGAGAACACCGCTCTAATAGAAGCTCTTGTAATATTCGCACTCTGTCCAACACCATAAGATGTCTTTCCTGTCTCTAAATCGATGCAGTTAAAGTATGCTGCCGCCATAGCCTGTGAACCATCTGAAAGTGCATGCTGTGAGTAATCTGCAAGCTTAAACTTAACGCCTGTTGTCTCCTCGATTGCCTTCTTAACAGCATCGATTGGTCCATTACCAACCATCTCAACATACTTCTCCTCGCCCTTATACTTGAATGTAAGCTTAGCGAGTGTATCTCCTGCCTCATCGTTGTCATCCACATCTGAAATCTTACATGATGTGAACTCAAATGGGTATTCCTTATCTGTCTTATATGTTATGTACTCCTCACGGAACTTATCCATAATTGTATCTGGTGATACTTCACCCTGCGCCTCTGCAATCTTCTGGATTACATCTGCAAACTCCTTATGCATTCCCTTTGGAAGCTTGTAACCGAAATACGTATCCATAACGAAGGCAACACCACCCTTACCTGACTGGCTGTTGATTCTTACGATTGGCTCGTAGTCACGGCCTACATCACTTGGATCGATTGGAAGATATGGAACCTCCCAGTGCTCCTGCTCTCTTTCCTTCATAGCTGTGATACCCTTGTTGATAGCATCCTGATGTGAACCTGAAAATGCTGTGAATACAAGCTTACCAGCATATGGATGTCTCATGCTTACAGGCATCTTACAGCATCTTTCATATACTTCGATTAATTCATTTACATTTTCAAGGTTAAGTTCTGGATTAATTCCCTGTGAGAACATATTGTAAGCGATAGTTGTTACGTCTACATTACCTGTTCTCTCACCATTTCCAAAAAGTGTTCCCTCTACTCTGTCTGCACCTGCTAAAAGTGCAAGCTCTGCTGCTGCCACGCCTGTTCCTCTATCGTTATGTGGGTGTACACTTAAGA
Source organism: Lachnospiraceae bacterium (assembly GCA_017381055.1). GTDB lineage: Bacteria > Bacillota > Clostridia > Lachnospirales > Lachnospiraceae > SVEL01. Next base: position 917 of record JAFOCU010000313.1, on the reverse strand, counting down.
TAATGCTCTCTCTATCTTCAAAATGCTTATCCATCCACTCAATCTGATCTGCGTATACATTTGGTGTGTTCATCTCTACAGTAGCTGGAAGATTGAAGATAATAGGATTTTCCTTTGTAGCTCCCCACTCCTTCTGAACTGCAGTACATACCTCTAATGCATAATCAAGCTCTGTTCCTGTAAAGCTCTCTGGTGAGTACTCAAGGAATATCTTACCCTTGAAATCCTTCACATATTCCTTAACCATACGAGTTCCCTCGATAGCGATCTGCTTGATTTCTTCTCTATTCTTATTAAATACAACATCTCTCTGAAGTGTAGATGTAGAATTGTAAATATGAACTACTGCCTGCTTAATTCCCTCTAATGCTTCAAATGTTCTCTTAATAAGGTGCTCTCTACACTGTACAAGTACCTGAATCTTTACATCATCTGGAATAAGCTTTCTATCTACAAGCTGTCTTAAGAAATCAAACTCTATCTGTGATGCAGCTGGGAAACCAACCTCAATCTCCTTAAAACCAAGCTTAACAAGTAAGTTAAAGAACTCAATTTTTTCCTCAACTACCATTGGCTCGATAAGCGCCTGATTACCATCTCTTAAATCTACTGAACACCAGATAGGAGCCTTTTCGATTTCCTTATTTGGCCATTCTCTCTCTGGGTAATTTACCACTGGATTTCTTCTATATCTCTTAAAATTTAACATAATATCTTCCTCACTCTCATATATCTTTTATTTCAATTTGATATCTCTATTATCATTTAATATAAATACATTTATATCAAATCTTATAACATTTCACTAATAATTCATAAGAAATTCTCTGTATCCCTATTCTTCATCAAATTCCTCAGAACCTTCTAGCATCCCTTTCATCATTTCAAAGGCTGCCTTCTCATCTTCTCCCTCACAG
>JAFOCU010000312.1 GCA_017381055.1 Lachnospiraceae bacterium | reverse complement strand
CATGAAGTTGTCGGCGAAGGTGGCGATGGACAGGAAGCAGTCGAGGTATTCAAGGAAGTTAATCCAGATGCAGTTATTATGGATATTACTATGCCTAGAATGAGTGGCCTTGAGGCTCTACAAGAGATGAAAAAAATAGATAAAAACGTTAAGGTAATTATGTGTTCTGCTATGGGTCAGCAGGATTCTATAGCTGCGGCAATTCAGTATGGTGCAGCTGATTTTATTATAAAACCTTTTACAGAAGAGCAGATAGTTGCAAAGATAAAACAGGTTTTGGGATAGGTGGATAAAAGGGTATGAGAGAAAAAGTTTTAATAGTTGAAGATATGGAGATTAACAGGGAAATTCTTGTTAATATTTTAGAGGATGAATATGCTATTTTACAGGCTAAGGATGGAATTGAAGCCTTAGAGGTAATAGATAGAGAACAGGATGATATTGTAGCTATACTTTTAGACTTAGTGATGCCTAATAAGGATGGTTTTGAAGTGATGCAAGAACTTAAGGATAGGGGGCTTATGAAGAAGATCCCTGTACTTGTTATCAGTGCGTCTAATCAGCCTTCTACAGAGGCAAAATGTCTTGAATTTGGTGTGGCGGATTTTATAGGTAAGCCATTTGACAGCTCGATTGTGAAGAAGAGAGTTCGTAATGTGGCTTATTATTATGTGTATAAGAATGATTTGGAGGAGCGTGTAGAGGAGCAGACATCTAAGCTTCGTAAGCAGAATAAAATGCTTAAAGAACAGGCTGATAAGCTTAGAGAAGTAAATGAGAGTATTATAGATATGCTTGGTGCTGTAGTTGAATATAGAAGTCTTGAGAGCGGTCAGCATATTCAACGAGTAAAGGGCTACACAAGAATTCTTGGTACATATGTTATGCATGAATATCCAGAGTATAATTTAACTGAGAGTGAATTAGATGTAATAGTGGCAGCTAGTGCCCTTCATGATGTAGGTAAGGTTGCTATTCCAGACTGTATTTTACTTAAGCCTGGCAGACTTACAGATGAAGAATTTAAGGAGATGAAGGAACATACAACTAGAGGCTGTAAGATTCTTGAAAATATAAAGGAATTATGGGAAGGTCATTATGGTAAGGCCAGCTATGATATATGTAGATATCATCATGAGAGATATGATGGTAGAGGATATCCTGACGGAATAGCAGGCGAGGACATCCCTATATCAGCACAGCTTGTGGCCATAGCAGATGTTTACGATGCGTTAACAAATGATAGATGTTATAAGAAAGCGTTTGAACCAGATGAAGCCTGTGATATGATCGTGAGAGGCGATTGTGGTAAGTTTTCAGCTAAGATTTTAGATGCTTTTAAGAAGACAAGGGAGGATTTTGAGAGTCTTCTAGTAGAGAGCAGAAAGAGAGCATAAACGGGGGAGGTACTGTGGATGATTGATAAGTTGAAATTTTTAGGTGCAGATATAGATGATGCTATGAGAAGATTTCAAGGAAATGAGGCATTATACAAAAGATTACTTGCGAAGTTTCCTGAGCAGACTGAGAAACTTAAAGCAGGAGAACATTTTGAAAAAGAAGAGTATGAGAAAGCATTAGAAAATATTCATACTTTAAAGGGGTTGGCGGCGAACCTTTCTCTTGCTAATCTATATGAGGCATATAGTGAAGT
>JAFOCU010000311.1 GCA_017381055.1 Lachnospiraceae bacterium | reverse complement strand
TATCATTAACAGCTGTTGTCGGAAAATACCCGTTTACTAAATAACTATCTAATTTCATAGATGTGAGTAATGCCATATTTGCATCACATAATCCATAATAATATCCTGCATATACGATAATAATTGTACTAACTACAGTTAAGCTATACACATACCACATTACTTTTTTAGAAGAATATAGTATCGCATACAAAATCGGCAATACTGCGATAACCACCACATGATATGTAATAGTTACACCTATAAGTGTAAACACAGAAACTATGCTGAAAAGTATAAAATACTTTATTTTGTCAGATGATAATGAAACTTTTTTTGTAACAAATAGCATCGCCAAATATATAAAAATTGATGGAACAAATCCCATTAGCATAATACTTTTATCGATAATAAAAATATCAAATACATTCAATAAAAATGCTATTAAATACACAATCATAGATATGAAAAAGCATCGCATAACGTATGTATTAGCTATATATTCTTTATCTTTTATATATTTATCTATATTTTCTCTTTCGTGCATAACATGTTTCTTCTCCCGCATATACCTTTTTACCTTTCTTATATTATATTATTTTACAAACTGAACCGGACAATTACTTTTGAATTTATCACATTTCTTCTATGTCTATATCTTCTTTTGGTAACTATGAAAAAACATCAACAATTTTCATAACTCTCTCCATTCTACAAATTCAAAGTTTCGCTCTCGTCAAATATTCCAATTATATCATGATATATACAATTTCTCAACCGATTTTTTATGCTCAATTATAATACAAAAGCGGAGCAGTTTCCTACTCCACTTCTGATACTACCTTGCCCCTCTGTCATTTTTATGTTGGTGGCTCTGTCTGCTATTTTCTCGTTCCTGCACTTCCTGTTGTTTCCTCTGTAATCTTGCCTTCATGCTGTCCGATTCTGCCTTATTTCCGGTCTGCTGTTCCCACTTTGCAACTGCCGACTGATAATCTGCATATTCCGCTTTAGAAGCCTTAAATTCAGCCAAGAACTCCTTCACATTCTTATAGCCATAACCCTGCACAATACTAGATAGGTACTGCTTCATATTGGCTATCTGCGTCTTTAACTGTTCTGCCTCTTCCTGCAACTCTTTACGTTGCTTCGCCTTGAAGATGCCCTTTGCTCCCACAAGCTCCTTTTCCACGCTGGCAAGCTGCTGCTCCCTCTCATAAATGGCTGTATTCTGCTTCTCCAGCTTATGATAAATGTCCGTAAGTCTTGGATACTTGGAAGCAAGTGCTGACTTCTTAGGCATTTCCGGCACAGGAACACTCTCAGCTTTTACAAATGATTTTATCGCCTTAACAGGTGTCTGCTCTGGCTCTGCTTTAATAATTGTTTCTATGCCCCTATCTGCCTTTTGTGAAGCCATTTTGAACACCTTGCCAATGAGAAGCTCCAACGCATAAATAGCAGTCATAATCAGGCTTTTTAGCAGTGCCGGATTTCTTCCCGACTTCTGAATGGAAGCATATAATTTATCCGGTACATGCGTATTTGCTATAGTAACTTCCTTTTCATCAGCCACGTTGATCACCTCACTCATTTATAGTACTTTTCTTAATATACTGTTTTACATTACATGTTCGCAACTTGGTCACTCTGACCAAGTTGTTGACCATGTTTATGAATAGTATTTTTGATTCTTACTCTTTGGTTTGTCTGGCTCAATTCTCTACAAAATTCAATTATCTGTTTTATTATAACTTGGTCATTATTATGGTCACTTTCTTGGTCACTCTGACCATGATGCTGACCATCATTTCTCAACAGTTCCAAATACTTATCACAAGCCTTGCACAGAACCATAATCCCAGCCTCATTAATCTCATATTCTGGCAATGGTCCATCATACAGTGCACAAGCTTCTCAATTTTCTCGAAACTTCTTCCCCATGCCTCAATCATACCGCTTTTAAAGAATACTTCCGCCAGCTTTGGGTTAAACGGCTTTGAAGAATGCTTCATAAACAACTTCTCTGTTGAATTAAGATTGGGTGGCATTTCACCATCATTCCAAATATATATCTTATCTTCATATACACTAATCTGTATCGGATTGCAGCTGCTGTAATCCTTGTGAACAATAGCATTCAACAAAATTTCACGAAAAGCATCCTTATGGAACATAAATTGTTCTATTCTCTGAACACCCTCATAATCAATGCGAGCCTTCATATATTTTGTATAAACCAAATCTACAGTCTTATCTACCTGTTAAATCAACGGACCATGTATTTCGTCCTGGTACAACAAATCCGAATCAGATTTTCCAAAAAATCCTATTTTAATATATGAACCAGTCACCCACTTCTCTGGATCTTTATAAAAAGCCAAC
>JAFOCU010000310.1 GCA_017381055.1 Lachnospiraceae bacterium | reverse complement strand
TTCCATGGAATGAAGTCATATTTCTGTCAGGATGAATATGGTCAGATTGCACCAGTATATTCTATTTCGGCAGGACTCGATTATCCAGGTATTGGTCCAGAACATGCACATTTACATGACATAGGAAGAGCGTCGTATGTACCAGTCACAGATGAAGAAGCAGTAGAGGCATTTGAGTATATTGCAAAGACAGAGGGCATTATAGCAGCTATTGAAAGTTCACATGCTATTGCTCAGGTTATGAAATTAGCACCAACTATGGATAAGGATAAGATAATAATATGTTGTATCTCAGGTCGTGGAGATAAGGATGTAGCAGCAATTGCAAGATATAGAGGAGTGGATTTATATGAGTAAGTTAAGAGATATATTTGAAAATAAAAGAGGTTTTGTAGGATTTGTTACAGCAGGTGATCCTAGCTTAGATAAAACAGAGGAGTTTATCTTAGAGATGGCTAGTGCAGGTGCAAGTGTTATAGAGATAGGTATTCCTTTTTCTGATCCTATTGCAGAGGGAAGTACTATACAGGAAGCAAACGTTAGAGCTTTGTCAGTAAAGGGTGGTTGTACAACTGATATGATATTTGAAATGGTAGAAAGAGTAAGCAAGAAGATATCAGTGCCATTAGTATTTCGTACATATGCTAATCCAGTGTTTAAATATGGATATGATAGATTTTTCAACAGATGTAGTCAGTGTGGAGTGAAGGGAATAATTATTCCAGATATGCCAGTTGTAGAACAGGGCGAGATAGCTCCATTTGCAAAGGAATATGGTGTATCTATATTGTCAGAGATTAAGCCAACAAGCTCGATTGTTAAGATAATTGCTAAATATGGAAGTGAAGCAGCCACATATGTTCGTGAGTACGTTCAGAACAAAGTAACTGCTTCAGCATGTTAGTATAATTGAAAATGTAAATACTTAGAATTTAATATTCTACTTCTATTAAGGAAAGACCTTTAGCAGGTGCCATAAAAGGCACCTGTTTTCTATTATTAGTAGAAAGTATTTCTTTGATTATATTCGTATTAGATTCGTGTAAACCAATGGAAAGCAAAGTTCCAGTGATAAGTCGGATAGTGTGATATAGAAAACCATCTCCAGTAAAATCTATATGAATATATTTATCATTATTTATAGTTTCTTCATTAAATGTAATAGATTCAATAGTTCTAACGGTTGATTTCTTTGTTTTAGAATCAGAAAATCCTTTTAAATCATGTGTACCAAGAAGTGACAGGGCAGCTTCTTTCATAAGCTTTAAATCAACATCCTTTGGAAGTAGCATGCAGTATCTTCTGTTAAATACAGGCTCTTTTGGTGAAAGACATATGCTATAGCGATATGTTTTCTTTTTTGCATTTAGTCTGGCATGGAATCTAGAATCTACTTCTGTTAAACTAAGAATTCTTATATCTTCAGGGAAGTAGCTATTAAGATTAACCATAAGAGATAGAGTATCTAAATCTATATTGCAAGTTATAAGCTTTGTATTGATTTTAAAGTTGGCTACTTGTCCTAATGCATGCACACCAGCGTCCGTTCTGCCTGAACCATGTATTTCGATCTCTTGGTTAAAATATCGAGAGAGGGTGGCTTCTAGTTTGCCTTGAATAGTGTTGTCTGTATTGCCCTGCTTTTGCCAACCGTTATATTTAGTTCCATCATATTCTAGAATGATTTTATAGTTTTTAATCATTGTAATTTCCTTGTCTTGTTTTTGTTATTATATTTGTTAAAACTAGTCTAATAAAAAATTAACATGGTCTTTGGCGCAAGTGATAGTAACGTGATCACATTTTCCATAAACTTCGCCATCGGTGTGCAAGTTAACTGCTTTGGAAAAATGTAAGGATATCTTTTTTGCTGGAGTAATACTTATACCCTTGTGTCCTATATGTGTACCGCGTTTTGCTTTAGGTAATAATTTTAGTAATCGGCATCGAGATATATTAGTGGCAGTAAGAAAATCTAATTTATCATCACTAGGGTCAGCATCTGGACAAAATTTATATCCGCCACCTTCATATTTTGTATTCATAGCTATAAGAAAGAAAATATCGTCCAAAGAGATGACATAATCATCATCAAGTTTAATTGTTGCTGAAAATACTGATTTAGTAATAAGTTTTTTTAATGCAATTAAGGTGTAGATAAGTTTTCCCATACCAAGTTTATTTAAAATAGGTTTAAATGGAGAAACTTGAACATCACAGCATACATCACTATCAAAACCACATCCGCAGCTAATTATAAAACGTTTATAACTGTTATTAAGATGGATTTCTCCAAAGTTTATAGGTGTGGTTTGGATATTGTTAAGTATTCGTTCTAATGCTAGCTCTGGTGAAGTGGGAATCTTAAGAGACTTAGCAAAATCATTTCCCGAGCCGGCTGGTATAAGTCCAATGGTAATTAGATTTGGGTTAACTAATCCATTGATTACTTCGTTTAAAGTACCATCGCCACCTATAACTATAAAGGTATGCTCTTTCTCATCAGAGGTAAGCTCATAAGCTAATTCTTCTGCGTGACCAGCGTGAGTTGTTTCGTATAACAAATATTCTATATCTTTTTCGTCTAGTATTTTTTTTACAGTATTCCATACGGATGCCCCATGATGACCACGGCTTCCTGGATTAAATATTATTTCATACATAGCTTTATCCTCATATCACAATACTTCTTATAGATATATAATAACAAGTATTATTCATAAAAACAAGATTGAAGTTATATGGTAAAAGGAGTAAAATGTTAGGCAGTAGAAAGAATACTGGAGGACAAAATGCAGTTACCAATAGATTTTACCAATAGAATGAAGGAAATGTTAGGGGAAGAATACGAGGCTTTTATCCAGTCATATATGGATAATCGAGCTTATGGTCTTCGATATAATCCGTTAAAAATAAACAGAGAAGAATTTGAAAAAAACGTTCCAGCAATTTTAAATAGAGTGCCATGGGCTGAGGAAGGTTATTATTATGATGCAAGCATGCAGCCTGGAAAGGCGCCACTTCACGAGGCGGGGGCATATTATATTCAGGAACCAAGTGCTATGTCGGCAGCTGAATTATTAGAGGTTTCAGAAGGTGACTTTGTATGCGACTTATGTGCAGCACCAGGAGGAAAAAGCACTCAGATAGCAGGTAAGCTTAATGGAACTGGAATGCTTGTGAGTAATGAGTTTTATGGTTCGAGAGCGAAGATATTATCTCAGAATATTGAAAGAATGGGTGTGCGAAACGCAGTAGTATTAAATGAAGATACTGGTGTGCTTGCAGATAAATTTCCAGAGTTCTTTGATAAGGTTATGGTAGATGCACCTTGCTCTGGTGAAGGAATGTTTAGAAAGGACGAGGCAGCGGTAGATGAATGGAGTTTGTCACAAGTAAAGGTGTGTGCTGACAGACAGGCGATGATTTTGGATAATGCTGCTAGTATATTAAAGCCAGGTGGAGCTATGGTGTATTCTACATGTACATTCTCTGTAGAGGAAAATGAGGATACAGTAAAAGCATTCCTTGAGAGAAATAAAGATTTTGTAATAGAGAAAACATCTATTCATGAAAAACTTATAGAGGCTGGTTTTGTAGAGAATGAAGGAATGTATCGTTTGTGGCCACATAAGCTACAGGGAGAGGGACACTTTGCGGTTAGATTTGTAAAGAGATCATTAGTTGAAGATGAGGCTTCGTATAAGAGAAAACCAGTAGAAAATTTGGCAAAGAAAGCGGATTTAAAATACTTCGAGGAATTTGCAGCAGCGACCCTTAATATAAAGCTAGAAGGTCAATTTATAATGTTTGGTGACAGTATATATTTACTTCCTGAGGGAATGATTAGCTTAAAGGGACTTAAGGTAGAACGAGCGGGCTTGAAGCTTGGAGTGAATAAAAAGAATCGTTTTGAGCCAGATCATGCTTTAGCGTTGGCTTTAAAGCCAGAGGATGTTAAACAGGTTGTAGAGACTGGGGGAGAAGAAAATAACCAGATTGATAAATATATTAGAGGCGAGGTTATAGATTGTTCTTATGATAATGGTTGGACATTAGTTACTGTAGATAATGTTTCTATCGGTTGGGGGAAAGCATCTAATGGTAGCTTGAAAAATCATTATCCGAAGGGACTTAGACGATAATATCTAGATATTTATATAAATAATTTAACGATTTAGCGAAAAATAGTAAAAAATACTTGAAAAATTGGAGAAAATATGGTTTTCTTATAAAAGGGTTTTTATCCTATTTTACTATATTAAATTAAGATATGATTTATGAACTAGAGTTTATAAAGTATATGAAAGGTGAGACTATGAAAAAGGTTGTAAAATTTGGTGGTAGCTCATTAGCGAGCGCAGAGCAGTTTAAGAAGGTTGGTAAGATTATTAAGGCTGACGAAGATAGAAAGTATGTTGTACCATCAGCTCCTGGAAAGAGATTTTCAGCAGATATAAAGGTGACAGATATGCTTTACCAGTGTTACAGCGAGGCTGAGGCTGGTCAGGACTTTTCAGAGACACTTAATAAGATTAAGGATAGATATAACGAGATTATCAAGGGCTTAAAGCTTGATTTATCTTTAGATGATGAATTTGCTAAGATTGAAAATCAGTTTAAAGCTAAGGCTGGTTCTGATTACGCAGCATCAAGAGGTGAGTACCTTAACGGTATTATCATGGCTAATTACTTAGGCTATGAATTTATCGATGCAGCAACAGTTATCTTCTTTAACAGTAAGGGCGAGTTTGATGCTGATACAACTCAGGAGATCTTAAGCGCTAAGCTTGCTAAGGTAGAGAGAGCAGTTATCCCTGGTTTCTACGGTTCTAGACCAGATGGTATTGTAAAGACTTTCTCAAGAGGTGGTTCTGACGTAACAGGTTCTATCGTTGCAAGAGCTGTATATGCAGATCTTTATGAGAACTGGACAGACGTATCAGGTTTCCTTGTAGCTGATCCAAGAATTATCGATGATCCAGCAGTTATTACAACTATCACATATAGAGAACTTAGAGAGCTTGCATACATGGGTGCATCAGTACTTCATGAGGATGCTATCTTCCCAGTAAGAAAAGCAGGTATTCCAATTAATATTAAGAATACAAATAAGCCAGAGGATCCAGGTACATTAATCGTTGAGAGTACATGTAAGCAGTCTGCATATACTATTACAGGTATTGC
>JAFOCU010000043.1 GCA_017381055.1 Lachnospiraceae bacterium | reverse complement strand
GTTTATCATATAGTGAGTAGGTAAAAATTTACTTATCACTTGCAAAATGTCTGGAAGCATTATAGTTGGTATAAAGCAACCAGATATAAAACACATACCTAGAGTGGTAAAGAAAGTTATCATAATCTGACCTGTAACATGTTCTGTTAATGATCCTATAAAGTATACAAAAGCAGAGCTTATAAGTATAAATACTGGAATGGTGAGTATTAACCCTACCACAGCAGGACCATTAAGAGATAGGTTAAACATTTTTATGATAAATACTGCTGGTATAGCCACAATAGATATTGCAACTAGCTGTCCAAGGGCAGTGGATAAATAGGAACTAAGTCCTTGCAAAACTATAGGTGTGTTGCTAAGTGATAAACGCTTAGAGCTATAGCTTGATAATGTTAATCTGCTATTAAAGCAATTTATTCCAAATAGCATTATAAACAAAACTAAGGCGCCGCATATATAGTAGGTCATAAGTGGTATAGAGCCAGTAGCAGTTACCACTGTTTTATCAAACATGTGATTGCCAGTAGCAGCTATACTTATGTATCTAAGATTCATTCTAAGTAGAGCATCGTCGATCATATCATCGGCGTCCATATCTTCATAGAAGTCATATATACTATAGATTGCTGCCTGGGATGATGAAAGCATATTTGTTACACAGTCGGCAAGCTCTTTTATTATGATTGCCTCAAAGCCTGAATCCTCAGGGAAAATAATATTCATAGGTGTATTTTTGCCATTAATAATATTTTTTGCTGTATCCTTTGGAATATGTATAGCAGCTATTATAGAGCCATCCTCTAGCATACTTATAGCTTCATCTTTTGTAGTGAATTTAATCTCTAGATTGTCATTAACTTCCTTCATACCCAGTAGTGCATCTGATACGGTGTTGGCAATTTTTGATGTGTCCTCCATGATTATACCTACAGGGAACTTTTCGCCAGTTGCTACTTCAGATAATGTGCCGTATAAGAACTTATTGCCACAAAAAGCAACTGCACTTACTAAAAATATAAGTGCAGTTGCTCCAAATATCAACTGAGGTAGAGCTCTAAATGTTCTCTTTATATTAAGTTGTAAAAGAGTTTTAAAGCGTGTCATATTTATTACCTATTATTCAAATAATCCTGTAAACTCTTCAAGCTTTCCTTCGATTTCTGTTAAAAGGTCAATAAAATCATCTTCATCCATTTCCCAGATATCGTAAACTGGCTCGCCAGATGGCTTTGTTACAGCATCAATTGGCTTGAAGCTAACTGATAAACCAAAGTCGCCTATTACAGTGTCATTTTCGATAAACTTGATAGAATCAATTACAAAGCTGAAGAAATCACCATCAACTACGTAGTTACCATCAGCTGTGATTGCTATAGAGTCCTCGTCACTTTCGAAAGTAAAATCAACATCGAAGTCACCGTTTGTTTCATACTTCTGAACATATGCTATGTTTACAGTATCGTATTCGTCTTTAAGAGTCATTGATATATCTGTGTAATCGCCGATGTTCTTTCCGCCTGTGCAGTCACACATAAGGTTCATAGTCAAGTCGGCATCATCTGCATTTGCATCGTTATATGAAAGTGTATCACCAAGAACATAAATATCCATAGCAAAACCTGCTAATTCAACTGTATCTGTAATATATACTGTAAGCTCAATGTTTTCACCAAGTACTTCCTCAAGGCTTGATACGACCATACCCCAGTATGTGTCAATATATGCTGAGTACTGGCTAAGCATTTCACCGCTAAATTCAGAAGCTAAATAATCATCGCCTGATTGTTCTGCTGAATATTCTACAAGCTGATCAACTAAGCTCTGGAACTCTTCGCTCTCTAAGCAATACTTAATAGCATCTCTTAAGATGTATGATAAATCTTTAACTGGAATTTTAGCGTCGTAGCACTGGTATGAGCCACCATTTAACTTTTTCTTTCCTAAATCCTTTGCTTCCATATTGTCCATAGCATCATTGAAAGCATCGTTCATAGTATCTGTTAAGCCGTCCATGAACTTTTCAGAATCGAAATCAATGCTTGGAGCCATAGTTTCATACTCGCTCATAAGAAGAGCAAATGATTCTTCGAGTTCTTCATAATCAGAACCATCTAAGATTAATTCACCAATTAATGAATTCTCAAGGTCTTCTTCTAAGTTGTCTAAGCTAGCCTTAAGAACACCATCAAAAATAGTTGGAACAGCAGCAAGAACTTCGTTCTTATCTACATAAAGTGTACCATCTATAACTTCTACAGAACCGAGTGTTGCCTCTAAGATAAGAGCAGCAGCTTCGTTCTCTGTATCAAGCTGTAATTCTAACGAACCACCAACACCAGATAATTCCTCATAACCTTCAATAGAGTTAATTGTGAATCCGATATTTGTAGCTGTTTTATTGTTTGTGATTACTTCTACGAAATTTGAAATTCCTTCAGCTGTGTCACCTGCTGAGCTAAATACACCAGCGATACTGCTAGCGATAGCATCATTAGCACTAAGTGTGTGGATAGACTGAACACCAGCTGGTCCTGCTATCGACAATGTAAGTGCAGTAGTAGCAACTGTTACAGCACTTGCTGCGGCACAAATTGACGCAAATAACTTTGTTTTAAACATATTAATTCCTCCTTATATCCATGGCTTTTAATAGTTCATCACCTCGTAAGGTGTTAGACACTTGATGCAATACACCGTCAACTAAGACGTAGAGAACATCGCAAATTGATAATTCTTCCTCGTCGTGAGTTGCAAGTAATACAGTGCCCCCTCTTTTTACATAGCTACTTAAGTAGTCTCTTATAAGAAGCTTTGTAGGTAGATCAAGAGCTGCTCCTGGCTCATCAAGTATAATAACTGGTGGGTCATTGGCAACAGCCATAGCGATACTTAATCTTTTACGCATACCGCCAGATAAGGTTTTGACCTTTTTGTCAAGAATAGGGGTCAAACCTAGCATACCTATAACACCGTCTGATACAGCCTGCTCGTAAGAAATCTTAGAGTCTGAGTACCATAGCATTAAGTTGTCCTTGACCGATAAATCTGGAAAAACAGGGTTTTCTTGGGGAATATAGCCAATACACTCTGCTGCATATTTAGGTTTTTTTGAAATGTCCTTTCCGCATATTTCAATGGTTCCGCCATCTGCTTTTCTAATACCCGATATAATAGAAAGAAGAGTTGACTTTCCTGAACCATTAGTTCCTACTATGCCTATGCATTGACCGGCTTTTCCTGTTAGGGATAGCCCCTTTAAAACATGGTTCTTTCCAAAAGATTTTCGGATGTCTGTTATTTTAACCATAACGTATATTGTAAACTTATATTGATTATTTGTCAATTATGCATAATTTCCTATTTTAATGTTTTTAATGTTTATTTTTGTGTGATTTAATTGTGAAAATGTGGAAAAGTATTGAAATTAGTGGATTATTGTGGTATATTAGTATAAATTACTGGGCAAGGATGCCAGGTATAAACGTGAACAAAATGTCAAAGGTTTCCAAGGAGGGTGCCAATGGATAGAATAATAAATATTTATAACAAGATTCGAAAGAATAATAAGTTACTTACGGCGGTTGTATCAGCACTGGGAGTTTGTGTGCGTGCAGTGGTGGTAGTTTTTGTGTCTATGCCAGATATTAAGGCGGCGGTTACGGAGAATACAGTCACATGGACTCCTGAGGGTGGAGTATATAAAATGTCCAGCTTACCAAATGGTGATGCGTCTACTGTGCAGGTGGCAACTATAAATGTGCCAGATACAGCTACAACGGTTACAATAGATGGTTCTGGCGTTTCTAAAAATAATGTCAGTATTGTAATCAATTATACAGGAGCAAAAAGTACAGGAACTGAGTCTAATCCAGCGTTAGTGCGTGTAGCGCTTAAGAATGTTAACATTTCTCAAACTGCTGATTATTCAGCAATTAGATTTACAACTGTTGAGACGCCTGTAGATTATGCAGTTACTGTTGATGGAAGCAATCTTATCACAAGTTCATGTGAAGGAGCAAAGACACCACTTATATCGGTGGAATCTAGAATGTTCGAAATATATAGACTTAAAAAGTATAGTGGAACAACTCCAACGGTGAACGATTATATTGAGGAGTTTAGTTCTTCAAAGTATGTTGGATTGGTACTCTGTGGTGAGAGCGCTGATGATACATTGAGATTATCTAATGGAGCAAATAGTTATGGCGCGCTTATTGGTTCGGGCGAGACTGGAACTACAGCACCGTTGACCGGTAGAGAGAAGGATAAATATCTTGACTCATTATATGACCCAAATAATGATCCGACTGAGGTAAATGTATATGATGCGGATATTATTGCTGCACTTGCT
>JAFOCU010000309.1 GCA_017381055.1 Lachnospiraceae bacterium | reverse complement strand
TGACAAGACAGGGTATGTATATAACTTATGGGGTGGTGGAGATAGCTGTGAGAGAAGGATAGCTAGATTTGGCGATGAAGTGGCTATTGGATATGATATGCCATTTCCTATTGTTATTCTTCATATGGAGCCGTTATTAGAGAAGTTTTCTGATGAGTTTAGTCATAGGGATTTCTTAGGGGCTATTATGAATCTAGGGGTGAAGCGTGAAACTCTAGGAGATATATTTATCATTGGAAAGCATGGATATATCTTTGTAGATGAGAAGATAGCGGACTACATAATAGAGAACCTTGATAAGGTTCGTCATACACATATGAAGGTAACTAGAGTGTCTGAGTTGCCAAGGGAAATTACAGTAAATAGAAATGAGGTAAAGTTACTTGTATCATCTCTACGGTTGGATGTGGTCATTGCTGGAAAGTATAAGTTATCTAGAAATCAAGCGTTAGAGCTGTTTAGAGCTAAAAAGGTCTTTTTAAATGAGAGAATATGCGAGAATAATAGCTATTCTGTAAAGACTGGAGATATTATTTCTGTAAGAGGTTACGGAAAGATGGTATTTAGAGAGATATCAGGAGAAACTAGAAAAGGTAGAATATATATTCAAGTGGAGGAATATGCGTGATGTTAGAAGAAGTATATTTGATAGAAGGAATGTCTTGTGCAGCGTGTTCTTCAGCAGTTGAGCGTGTTACACGAAAGCTTGAGGGTGTGGAGCGAAGTGATGTTAATCTTACTACAAATAAAATGATAATATATTATGACGAGAGTAAGGTTGATACAGAGCTTATTATGGCAAAGGTAAAAAAGGCTGGTTTTGGTATAAGTTTATTTGAGTTGGATGCTAATAATAATGATTCGAAAAACGTGAATTTGGAAGATGGAAATTCCACGAATGCTAATAAAACGGCACATAAATCTAAGGAAAATGTTTATGACAAAGAAGAGGAAGCTCTTAAGAATCATAAAATTAATCTAATAAGTGCAGCAGTATTTACGGTTATTCTTTTATATATTTCTATGGGGCCTATGCTTATAGAAGGTTTGCCAGTGCCAAGTATTATAGATATGCATAAATATCCTAGTAATTATGCGTTGACACAGCTTATTTTGACTATACCGATACTATGGTTTGGCAAGAAATTTTTTATTAATGGTTTTAAAGCTTTATATCATTTGAATCCTAATATGGATTCGTTGGTGGCTATTGGCAGTGGGGCTTCGTTTTTATATAGTTTAGTTATGACATATTTGATTCCCATTGATAATCATTATGTTCATAATCTTTTTTATGAGTCAGCGGCGGTGGTTATAACACTTATTATGTTTGGAAAATATCTTGAAGGAATGAGCAAGGTAAAGACAAAGGGAGCAATCCGAAAGCTTATGGAGCTATCCCCAGATGAAGCTTTTCTTGAGGATGGGACAAAGGTGGCTACAGATAGTTTAAAGATTGGTGATGTGGTATTAGTTAAACCAGGTGCAAAGATTCCTCTTGATGGTGTAGTTGTTAAGGGTAATAGTGGTGTGGATGAGGCCATGATTACAGGTGAGAGTATACCGGTTTCAAAGACTGAGGGTGATAATGTAATCGGTGGAAGTATCAATGTAAATGGCGTTTTATATGTTAGAATTACAAAAATTGGCGAGGATACAACATTAGCTAAGATTATAAGATTTGTCGAGGATGCTCAGGGCAAAAAGGCGCCTATTTCGAAGCTTGCTGACAAGGTGGCTGGCGTGTTTGTGCCAGTTGTTATATTGATTGCTATTGTGGCGGCAATTGTTTGGTTTGTCTTAGGCAAAGATATAGCGTTTGTACTTAAGATATTTACATCGGTGCTTGTTATTGCTTGTCCTTGTTCCTTAGGACTTGCAACACCTACAGCGATTATGGTAGGTACAGGAGTTGGTGCGTCCAATGGAATTCTAATAAGGAATGGCGAGATTCTTGAGATTGCTCATAAGATTGATACTGTGGTTCTTGATAAGACAGGTACTATAACAGAGGGAAAACCATCGGTTAGAGAGATATATACAAATGGTATGCCTGATGAAGATTTACTTAAGCTTGCGGCGACAGTAGAAGGCGTATCAGAGCATCCGTTGGCAAAGGCTGTTATTGAAAAGGCTATGGAATATGGCGAGTCGGCGTGCAATATAGGTGATAAAGTAAAAGCATGTG
>JAFOCU010000308.1 GCA_017381055.1 Lachnospiraceae bacterium | reverse complement strand
TTTTTATTACTTATTAACGTCATCAAAGAATACATATCTATGCTTAACTGTTTTCTTTATATGATACATCATCTCATCTGCTCGTTTAATTGTATCACTTATCTTCTCTCGAGCTGAATCCTCTGGTGTAATAACAACACCTGATATACCGATTGAACAAGATACATATTTTTCCTCTGGTATCGTAACATCTCTGCCTAACAATCTTGAAATCTTATCTGCAAAGCCTCTTTCATATCTTAATATGTTATAGATTTCTTTAGCCGCTCCTTCTATCACTGCTCTATCCACAGAATGAATAACAACCAAGAATTCATCTCCACCATATCTTACTACATAGCCATCTGGACCACATATCTTATTAAGCAAATCTGCAAACTGTACCAAGATAAAATCTCCAATATCATGACCAAATGCATCATTATAATACTTGAAATTATCTAGGTCAGCATAAAGAATAGACATCTCAACTGTTTCTTTTTCATTTTCTACTCTATAGATTAATGACTCTAATTCCTCAGTAAATCCTTGTCTATTATAAAGACCTGTGAGAGTATCTCTAACAGCTAAATTCTTAAGTCTTTCATTCACTCGCTGAAGCTCATTATTAATCTTTTCGATTCGCTGTCTATTCTCCATTCTCTCGATAGCATCCATAAGCTGTCTAAACATAAGGAGCATAATACCTACATCACTATCTACAAATGCATTTCTCTTAATTCTATGATTCCAGTCAGAACACATATCTGTACATACGATAAACAATCCTTGCATCTGTTCTTCTTCATAAATAGGTGCAAACATCCATGTATTAATCGTATTGACTCCAAATACTCTATCAATTAAAGCTTTATGATCTACATATTCTTTATCAAGACGAGTTGTACAGAATGCATTTCTATGATTAGTAAAATATTCCATAAGATATGCTATCTTATACTCATCTAATCCATACTTAGAATCATTAAACTTCACTACTGGCTTTTTATCTTCTATACGTATAAATACAAATTCATCAATACTAAATGTATTCTTCAATGTGGTAATTGAATTACGAACAACCTTTTCTATGGAATCCTCATTATTACCAATTAACTTTTGCCATATACTTACGAACTCGATTTTATCCTTCTGAATTATATAATCATTCCTAATAATATTTGATGTTACCAACTCCATAATTTCATCTAAAGTAACACCCTTGATACTTACATCACATTTCCTAGGAACGTACTTTGTTCCTTCCATATAAGCCTTAATTTTATTTTTCTTATTGATATAGCCCTTTTCAGCGCAAAAATCCACAGCCTTCTGAAGAATCATTTCCGCCTCTTCATCTTTACCTAATGCCTTACACACATTTGAATATGCAATAGAATATGGAACAACGAACAAAAATGCACTTCCTGATGCTAGCTTTAAATATTTATCAGTTTTTTTCAAATGTTCATAAGCCTTCTCGTAATTCTTTTCCTTTTCATTTAGGACTGCTCCTATTAAATGATATAAAATCATATCATCTTCCCAGAGACGAGAACCTTCTTCTTCCTGATCCTCGAGCTCTATCATATGCCCTAAATATCTTGTTAAATATTGGTAATTAATCTTGCAGCTATATAATACATTCATTTCATAATTACATAACGCCCTCAAACCATATAACTTCGACAAATTGCACACTCTTATACCATCAGATTTAATTAATCTACATGCTTTTAAACAGATATTTAAGTACTGGTCAGCATATCCACACTCTTCTGCTAATATAGCATTTATAGCCATATTATATAAAGTCTCACAAATATAGTTTACATCATTATATTTAATAAAGATATTAAGCGCCTTATTGAAATATTCACTTGCCTTAGAATATTTCTCCATAGTACCACAATTGTAACCCATACCATTGTATACATTAGCTTCCTCAAATTCATTTCCAATTCTTGTAACCACTTTATGAAAATGACCATAGAAATAATTTGATACCTCAAAATATCCATTAGACGATGCTGTCATTACTGATTTTTTGTATGCATCAATAAGGAATCTATCATTACCAATTTTGTTAGCAATCTCAATTCCCTTATTATAATTATCGATACTCTTTTCTACAGTCTCTACATCCTTATATTTCTGAGGATCATTATCAAATGCATATACATAAATATGCGCTAAATGATTATAGTATTCATAAGCCTTGCATTCCTCTATAAACTCTGGCTCTATGTGCTTATCCTCCATCAATAACCACAGGTTTCTCCAGCCACTAAATTCATTCATCAATGCTAGCAGCTTTACTTTAAAGATAAAGAATTTATCACCTATTTTTTCACTAAGTTCTTTACACTTGTCCACATAAACATATGCATTTTCCTTCTGTGTACTATTTATACAAATCTGAGCCTTCATATAATTATATATTAAATTCTGTCTATCATCGTAGCTCTCTTCTATGATGAATCGCATACCGTCACAATACATTAATGCATCTGATGTCTTATCAAGA
>JAFOCU010000307.1 GCA_017381055.1 Lachnospiraceae bacterium | reverse complement strand
TGCATAATCCTTTATCGCTCTAAGCATAGGTGTTGGTCCACATGAATATATAACATCTGCCTTTACACCGTTAGCTTCGATAGCATTCATTACATTACCCTTTGTACCTAATGAGCCATCTTCTGTAGCAATAATCACATTACCGTAAGCTGATAATTCTTCTATTAAGAATGTTTCAGCATTTCTATATCCTACTACAATATTAATTTCCTTGCATCCTTCTTCTTTAAGACGTCTAGCTGTCTGAACCATTGGCGGAATACCAATACCACCAGCTATAAGCATAGCAGTTTTCTCTGGCTTTAATGTAAATCCATTTCCAAGAGGTCCTAATATCTCAATCTGTGTTCCTTCAGAATATGTGGAAAACTCTTCTGTACCACCTCCTACAACTCTATATACTATACGAAGGGTACCCTCTTCCTTATTTATTTCACATATACTGATAGGTCTTGGCAATATCTTTGCGCCATCATGACAGTAAAGAGAAATAAACTGACCTTCCTTTGCATCGCCAGCTACAAGCGGACACCTAAGCCACATACTATATATGCCAGCACCTATACTCTCCTGACTTAATACTTCTGCAATTTCCTTATGTTTCATACATGTTCCTTCCTGCTGTATGGACAGCAACTATTTTCTATATAGTATAAGGTAAAACCTTCTTCTATCATTTTATTAACAATAGTCCTTGGTCAATCCTGTTTTTACTTAATCCAACGCATATACTGTCTTACCAGCAACTATTGTTCTTACAACTACACCCTTAGCTTTATAGCCATCAAATGGTGTATTTTTTCCAAGAGATACAAACTCACTAGTTCTTATAACATGCTCCATCTCAGGATTAATAATCGTAATATCTGCAACCTTTCCCACATTTAACGAACCCTTATCAATTCCTAAAATTTGTGCAGGATTGTAACTCATCTTCTCCGCCATCTGATATGGTGTAATAACACCTTTGTGTACAAGCTCTGTCATAGTAAGTTCTACCGCAGTCTCACTTCCTACGATACCAAACGGAGCTGTCGCCATACCCTTTGCCTTCTCATCTGCATGATGTGGTGCATGGTCTGTAGAAATAGCATCAAAGGTATCATCACCTAAGCCAGCAATAAGAGCATTTAAATCTGCTCTACTTCTAATAGGCGGATTCATCTTATAGTTAGAATCATCCTCTACAATATCATCCTCACACAATGTAAAGTGATGCGGACAAACCTCACCAGTAACCTTAAGACCTTCAGCCTTAGCTTCCTTAATCATTCTAACACTGTCCTCTGTAGAACAATGACAAAGATGAAGTGCAGCACCAGTCTCCTTAGCAAGCATAATATCTCTAGCTGTAATTATATCCTCAACCGCATTAGAGATACCCTTTATACCAAGAGTTTCAGCCTTCTTACCAGCATTCATAGCACCACCGCAAACTAAGTTAATATCTTCACAGTGAGCTAGGACAGGAATGCCAAGTCTAGCAGCTTCTTTCATAGCCTCTCTGTATATACCTGAATTCATAACTGACTTACCATCTTCAGAAATAGCACAAATTCCAGCTTCCTTCATAGCAGCAATATCAGTTAACTCCTTGCCAAACTGACCAACCGTAATAGCACCTACAGGCAATACATTAATAGGCGAAACTTCCTTTGCCTTATCTACAATATACTTAACCACTTCCACACAATCTGTGGCAGGCTTTGTATTAGGCATAGGACATACAGAAGTAAAACCACCCTTTGCCATAGCCTTAGTACCAGTTTCAATAGTTTCCTTATGCTCGAAACCTGGCTCTCTCAAGTGCACATGCAAGTCGATAAGGCCTGGCATAACATAGTTCCCAGTAGCATCTATAACCTCTTCAATTTCATCCAAAGATACAGCTATTTCTTCCTCATCATTCAATAAAATAGATGCATTCTCTATACCATCCATTTTATTTAAATCACTTACGCTCTCTAATTCTTCAAGAAGATTAGCTCCTCTTGCAATGATCACACCATCCTTAATAAGAATATCCATAACCTCATCAGTCTTAGTAGCCGGATCTATTACTCTTCCACCTTTAATCAAAGTTGTCATATGCTTCCTCCTAGTATTATTATATCGTTATTTTCAAGCATAACTTACTTATTAATACACATATTAATTATTTTTTTCAATTAATTATGAGATATTAAAAAATCAAGCTCAATTCTTCATCATCAGAATTATTAATAATTCCATGCTTCTTTAAATCATTTAAAAGATTTTCATCTTCAATGTACTTATCAAATTCTTCTGGCGCTACCCAAACAAACTTCGAATAATCATCAGACATAATTACAATATCACTGTCTGTTTTGCAAAGGTATGCTAAACCAACATGAAATACATCGCCCATAGTATATGACCATGTGTAAAAAATCTTCGACTCCTCCACACCAATACCAAAGCCATTTTCAATAGCATCTATAACAGTGTCATCAGGACTCTTTCCACCTTCAAGCTCGCAATCTACAAACTCCCACTTATAAGGAGTAACAATATTATCATCATACCACTTTTGAATAAGAAGATACTTGCCATTACACTCTACGATGCCTTTAACCTTCACGCTAATCTTACTCATAGTCAGCCTCCCTTCAATGTATATCTACATTATATATAATACATTTTTCCCTTTGGATTAAGTATACCTTGTTTTTGCAAAAAAATAAAGAGCAAATCTAT
>JAFOCU010000306.1 GCA_017381055.1 Lachnospiraceae bacterium | reverse complement strand
GGCTTAAATATACCTGTCTGTGGTATGGTTAAGGATGATAACCATAGAACGAGAGGATTGTATTTTAATAATGTGGAGCTGCCAATAGATACTCATTCAGAAAGCTTTCATCTTATAACAAGAATTCAGGATGAGGCTCATAGATTTGCTATTGAGTATCATAGAAGTCTTAGAGGTAAGGGGCAGATTCATTCCATACTTGATGATATTCCGGGAATTGGTACCACAAGAAGACGAGCATTAATGAAGTATTTTAAAGGGATTGAAGAAGTTAGAAATGCAAGTTTTGAAGAACTTTTGAATGTGCCGGGAATGAATAGTAAGGCGGCAGAAAATGTAGTTCAATTCTTTAAGAAAGATTAGTTGAAAAGTACTAGCGTATAAGCGATAAATGTTATATACTATTTATAGTATTATGAAAGGTTGGTGTAGGTATGGCAAGTGTTAAATTGTCAAAATTAATCGACATGTATGGTTTGCAAAATTGCACACCAGATATTGATATTAGAGGGAAAAAGATAACTATACCGGATATTAACAGACCAGCGTTGCAGTTGGTTGGTTTCTTTGATCATTTTGATGCAGAACGTGTTCAGGTAATCGGTCATGTAGAGTATTCTTATATTCAGACCATGAAGGAAGAGGATAAAGCAAAGGTATATGATGAACTTATGTCAAAACAGTTTCCTTGCATTATCTATTGTAGAGGTATTGAACCAGATGAGGAGATGCTTTCGGCAGCTAATAAGTATGGGGTACCAGTTCTTGTAACTCAGAAATCTACTTCTGCCTTTGCGGCAGAGTTAATTCGTTGGCTTAATGTAGAGTTGGCTCCATGCATTTCTATTCACGGCGTACTTGTAGACGTATATGGTGAAGGTGTACTTATCATGGGTGAGAGCGGAATTGGTAAGTCTGAGGCAGCTCTTGAGCTTATTAAGAGAGGTCATCGTCTTGTGACAGATGACGTTGTTGAGATTAGAAGGGTGTCTGATGAAACCCTTATCGGAACAGCACCTGATATAACACGACATTTTATTGAGCTTCGCGGTATCGGAATTATAGATGTTAAGACACTTTTTGGTGTAGAAAGTGTTAAGGAAACTCAGCAAATCGATATGGTTATTAAGCTTGAGGAGTGGAATAAAGATAATGAGTACGACAGACTTGGACTTGAGGAGAATTATACAGAGTTCTTAGGTAACAGGGTTGTATGTCACTCTATCCCAATTAGACCAGGTAGAAACTTAGCGATTATCGTTGAGTCTGCAGCGGTTAACCATCGTCAGAAGAAGATGGGTTACAACGCAGCACAGGAGCTTTACAACAGAGTGCAACGTAACCTTATGAAGAATGAGGATGAAGATTAAGATTAAAACAATATGGAGGTATATATGAAGAAATATTTTGGTGTAGACATAGGTGGAACAACAGTAAAGATGGGATACTTTGATGAGGCTGGAAAGCTTGTAGATAAGTGGGAGATTCCAACAGTTAAGGATAATGGCGGAGAGAAGATTCTTCCAGATGTAGTTAAGGCAATTGAGTCTAAGCTTGCAGCAGAAGGCGTGGAAAAGGATGCTTTAGCAGGTGTTGGTATCGGTGTTCCTGGTCCTATATTTGCAGATGGAACAGTTAATAGATGTGTAAATCTTGGATGGGGCGTATTCAACGTAGCAGACAAGGTAAGAGAACTTTTAGGTATGCCAGAGCTTGCAGTTAAGGTTGGTAATGATGCTAACGTAGCAGCTTTAGGAGAGATGTTTAAGGGAAGTGGCGAAGGCTACAAGAACTTAGTTATGGTTACACTTGGTACAGGTGTTGGTGGTGGAATCATCTTAGATGGAAAGATTCTTACAGGTACAACAGGTGGCGCAGGTGAGATTGGACATATGCCAGTTGGTTTAAATGAGACAGAGTGCTGTGGATGCGGCAATAAGGGTTGTTTAGAGCAGTATGCTTCAGCTACAGGTATTGTAAAGGTAGCAAAGAAGATTTTAGCAGAGTGCGATACAGAGACACCACTTCGTAATATGGAAGGCTTCTCAGCTAAGGACGTAATGGATTTAGCTAAGGCTGGTGATCAGGTTGCTATAGATGTTATCGAGCAGTTAGGTGATTATCTTGGAAAGGCATTAGCACACATCGCATGTGTTGTTAATCCAAGCGCATTTGTTATCGGTGGTGGTGTAAGTAAGGCTGGTCAGTTCTTACTTGACGTAATCGAGAAACATTTCAAGAAGAATGCATTCGTTCCATGTAGCGATGTTAAGTTTGTAATCGCAAGCCTTGGAAATGATGCTGGTATCTATGGTGCAGTTGCACAGGTATTGTAATATTCCAGTGTCAAAAGGTCATTAACCACATGTGCTTGCACATAAGTGGTTATATGACTTGTTGACACGCCACAATATGAGTATAAAAGTGGGGCACAAGCTCCACGATATACGAATATTGTGTAGGATTGCGAGAGTGCATAGCACGAAGCAATCCGTGGAGAATTAATTAAGATAAGATAAATCTTGCATTTTTAAGTTCTTTAGAATATAGTTATATGTTGTGAACATATGACGGCATGGGCTTGAAAGGTTTGGGATAAATATGAATCAGGAATTTATAAAAGAATTAGCTGATATAGTAGGTGAAAGTAATGTGTATAGCGATGAAGTAATGGCTAGACACATTACTTTTCGTGTTGGCGGAAAAGCTAAATATTTAGTTGATATAACAGGAGAGGAAGAACTTGTTAAGGTTATTTCTCTTATGAAAAAATGGTCAGATATACCATATTATATAATCGGAAACGGCAGCAATATTTTATTTACAGATGAGGGCTATGATGGTCTTATTATTAAGATAAGCAATAAAATGGCTGATGTAGATATTCATGATCTTAGAATAGTAGCAAAGGCTGGTGCTATGCTTTCGCGTGTTGCAAAGCTTGCATATGAGGAAGGCCTAAGCGGTATGGAAAGATTGTCTGGAATACCGGGAACTATCGGTGGCGCGGTGACTATGAATGCAGGCGCATATGGTTCAGAGATTAAGGATATAATAGTATGTGCTAAGGTTCTTGATAGAGAGACAGGTAAGGTATTTATTCTCGAAAAGGATGAGTTAAACTTAGGCTATCGCCATAGCATTATTATGGAAAAAGATTACATTGTAATAGAAGTAATTCTTGAATTGGATCATGGTAAGCGCGAGGATATTAAGCAGGAGATGGACAAATGTACAGCTATGCGTAAGGAAAAACAGCCTATTGAGTATCCTAGTGCAGGAAGCACTTTTAAACGTCCAGAAGGTTATTTTGCAGGAAAGCTAGTACAGGATGCAGGTCTTGCAGGATATACTGTGGGAGGAGCTTGCGTGTCAGAGAAGCATTGTGGATTTATTATTAACAAAGGTGATGCTACAGCTCAGGATGTTTTGGATGTTATTGAGCATACAAGAAAAGAAGTGTTGGCGCAGTTTGGAGTAGAACTTGAACCAGAGGTTAGGATCGTGACCAAAATTACGAAGTAATTTTGTGAGATAGAAGTTAATTATGTGAAGTGTAGAAGGGTCATGAGTAACCCGAATTACGAAGTAATTTGGCTAGATAGAGGTAAATAATATGAGATTTGTTATAGTAACAGGTATGTCTGGTGCCGGAAAAAGAACGGTTATGAAGATGTTAGAGGATTCTGGATATTTTTGTGTAGATAATTTACCAGTTCCTATGGTTAGAAAATTTTATGAGTTAATGAGAAATTCTATGGGCGACTTTGAAAATGTTGCCCTTGGTATTGATATAAGAAATGGTGAAGCTTTGGAGGAGATGGAG
>JAFOCU010000305.1 GCA_017381055.1 Lachnospiraceae bacterium | reverse complement strand
AGAAAAAGGTTACAAACAGTAGTATAGTATTACTATCTTAACAAAAAGGAACTAATTAACTATGGATAAAATTTTTAAATTATTAGATAATATATTAGAAGAAACTAGTAAATTATCTCGTGAAGAATTACTTGAATTATTTACTAAACATCATGAGCAAAGAGTTCAATCTAAGAAACCAAGGAAGATTAAAATTACTGATGGCGATGAAGTTATCGCTACAGTAAAAGACAAGGATGTCTCTAAATGCGATAGTGCTTTTGGTTTTCAACACGCTTGTGTATTAGCACGTACAAAAGCACTTATCTGCAAGTCTACTTTAAATAAATATTTACTTGTAGATGGTACTGGTACAATAGCTCTATGGACTGAAGAAAATGGATTTTCTGAAGGTTTTGTTACATTAGAAGATGTACTAGATGCTAAGTATGATATTGTAGGAAAAATTGGATTTTAACCTTATTTAATTAGCCATGTGAACCCCTCTATATGAGGGGTTATTTGTTTAAGGAGAACTATGAAAATAACTCCAATTTCTGCTGAAGAATATAATATTCATCACATAAACCAGATAAAGCATAAATATCCTGATTATAGACAAAGAAGTAAAATGCCTACATTTGCTCTTACTTATGGAGGAAATTGGCGTACTATTATGAAAGATGGATTCTCTGAAGAAGAAAGCAGGGAAATTGAGAAAAACTATCATGAGTTATATAAACAGTCTGATAAGTGGGTAGATGATCGCTTAAAACAGGCTGAAAATGACGGATACGTTACACTAGCATTTGGCTTGAGGTTACGTACCCCATTACTACAGAAATGCGTTATAGGTGATAAAAAGACGCTTTACGAAGCTACTAAAGAAAGAAAGTCTGCAGGTAATGCTCTAGGACAATCTTGGGGATTACTAAATTGTAGAGCTGTAAATGAAGTAATGGAACAAGTATGGAAATCACCTTATAGAAATGACATTCTACCTTGTGGTCAAATTCATGATGCTTCTTACTACTTTGTAAAAGATGATATTGATACTTTATTGTATTTAAATAAGATTTTATCTAAAGCTATGAAATGGCAAGAAGATCCTGCTATAGCACATGATGAAGTGCATCTATCAGGAGAATTAGATATTTTCTACCCTAGTTGGAAATACCCAACTACCATACCTAATGATTGTAATAAAGAAAAACTTATAGAGGTTATAAATGCTAACAAATAAAACCAATATATCATTACCTCTAGCTACATGGTTAGCTAGTAATTCCTATGGAGGTAAACCAGAACCTAAAAGACTATCTGCTACTAGCTTACTACAAGGTACTAGAAAGTTAGTTTACCAAGAATTAATAAATAGAGGTACTTTTGAAGAGTCTTCCTTAGATATTAGTGAACTACTGGCTTCTAAATTAGGGAGTGCTATACACCAGAATATTCAGAATGTGTGGGAAGATGATACTACTAGAAGTAATGCTTTATTGGCTTTAGGAATTAAACCAGAAGTTATTAGTAGAATTAAGGTAAATCCTAGTAAAGTACATCCAGGTGATATACCTGTATATTTTGAAGTACGTACTAATAAGGTGTTTAATGACTGGACTATATCAGGTCAATTTGACATAGTATATGATGGTCAAATTCAAGACTTTAAAAGTACTAGTACTTACGTATATATGAATAATCTTAAGAAAGATGACTATATTAAACAGTTATCTATCTATAAATGGCTAAATCCAGAATTGATTACAGAAGACACTGGAGTAATACACTATATCTTTAAAAATTGGGATAAAAATAAGGTTCATGAAGAAGGTTATCCTCAAACACCTTTTTTAAGTGTTACATACGAATTACTACCCTTACATGAAGTACAAAAATTAATTACTAGTAAAATTATGGATATTGAAGCTTGTTTAGAGTATCCTAATATGCTACCTGACTGTGATAATAAGGATCTAATGGTACATGAAGATGTGTATCAGTATTTTAGTTCTGAATCATCAGTTAGAGCTAGTAAGAATTTTGATAATTTAGCAGAAGCTAATAAATACTTAGCTTCTAAGGGTAAGGGTCTTGTAAAAAAGAAAATCCAAGAACCTAAAGGGTGTTATTGGTGCAACTGTAGAGGTGTATGCACTCAATATAAACGATTTAAAGAATTAGGAGTAGTTAAAGAATGACAGAAGATAATGACATTCTAACCATTAAGAATTTAGTAAAAGATGCTGCTCATCATCCTATGACTGAAGAAATAGTAGATATGATTGAAGCCAAAGCTAATAACTATAATTCTAGAGGGTTTTTTAGAAACATGGTTATGTTTCACTGGGCTCAAATAGCTAGTAATATGAGAGCTGTAATAAGCCAACCTAATGAAGAAGATTTAACGATTAATACTTATGTAGTTAATTTAATGACTTCAGGTGGTGGTAAAAATCAGTCACTAAATTTTCTAGAAGATTATATTACTAGAGATTTCGTAGATATTTTTAAGAACTGTACGTATCCTGAGATAGCAGAACTTAATATTCAACAAGAAGCTCTAGAGAATGCTTTACAGAAAGGATTAAGTCAAGCAGAATCAGTACATCTACAGGAGCCTATTAGAAAGGAATATAACAGCTGTGGTGCGTTCTTGTATAAGTTTGATAGTGGTACAGGTGCTGCATACAAGCAGTTACGTACTAAGTGTCAAATTGCAGGTATTGGAGCATTATCATTTGTATGTGATGAAATAGGTAATAATTTTAAAAATAATGAAGAATTATTCAATGCTTATTTAGAATCATATGACGTAGGTAAGGGTTCTAGTAAGCTAGTAAAGAATACTTCTGACGCTAATAGAACTAAAGAACGCTATAGTAATGTGCCATGTAATATGCTGTTATTTGGTACACCAGATGCACTATTTGATAGTAGCTTTACAGAGAAAGCATTTAAGGACTTACTAAATACAGGTATGAGTAGAAGATGTTTCTTTGGTTTAGGAGAAACGGTACCTCATAGTAACGTTACAGTAGATCAAATGTTTAAGCAGAGATATGGTGTAAAGTTAGATACTTCTAGTAGCCATATAAGAGATGCTCTAAAACATTTAGCTGGTATAAAGAATTATAATAAGAAAATTACTATATCAGAATCTTTATTGAAATCTCTGGCTTTACCTTATGAGAAATGGTGTCTCTATAGAGCATCACAATATCCAGAATTAGGTAATAGCACTACTCAATTATTACAGAAAGAAATACAGCATAGAGCGTTTAAGGTACTTAAGTTAGCTGGTGCTATAGCTTTTATCAATGGTGATACCGAAATCACACAGGAAGCTTATTTAGCATCTTGTAAGGTAGCTGAAGATAGTGGTAAAGCATTCTATGATATGCTACATAGACCAGAACCTTATATTAAATTAGCTAAGTTTATTAGCAGTACTGGTGGTAGGGTATATGAGTCTACATTAGTAGAAAATCTACCATTTTTTAAATCTGCTAATGCTATGGAGAAAAAGTCACTATTACAACTAGCTATGAGTTGGGCTACTGAAAATAATATACCTATTAAGAAATGTGATAATGAAGGAGTACCCTTCTATGAGAGTATTCATATAGAAGAAACCAATCTTGATGATTTAATATTTACTGCTTCTACTGGTATATCTCATGGTTATGAGCAACCTGCTATAGGTAAAAGAACTCTGTCTTCACTTATTAAATTAGGTTCTATGGATGGAGTACATTGGTGTAATCATAGGTTTATTATTGATAGTGCTAATGTACAGTTAGGACCTCATAGAAGTGAGAATACTACACTTTCTGGTTTTAACTTAATAGTATTTGATGTTGATGGTAAGAATGGTGAAGCATCTCCAATACCAGAAGCTATTAGTATGCTAGATGGCTATACATATATCATATATACCACTAAATCGCATTCTGATGCGACACCATGCTATAGAGTGATAATACCCCTTAAGTACACTATCTCGCTTAATAGAGAGGATTATAAGGGGTTTATGAAGAACTTAGAAAAAGCACTACCATTTAAGGGTAGTGATGAACAAACCTATCATAGAAGTAGAAAATGGTTATCTAATAATGGTACTGTCTATAGTAATCTAGATGGTCAATTATTTGATCCTTTACCTTATATGCCTGATACAGCTCAGAATACTAAGCGTGAGAAAGAGTATAAGGATTTAAATCTTAAGGAAGCTACTGCTATAGAAAGATGGTTCTTAGCTAGAATTAAGGTAGGTAGTAGAAACCATGAGTTATATAAGTATGGTATGTTACTATGTGATAGGAACTTAGATTTTGACACTATAGTAAATGCTATACAGTCATTAAATAATAAACTAGAGGAACCTCTAGGAGAACAAGAATTGAGAGATACTATTTTTAAGTCAGTACAAACAAAAATAGCCTCCAGATAATTACCTACAAGATTATTAAGTTGAGAGAGAGCTTATTATCTTAAGGTGATTAGAGAAATTATTGGAGGATATTATGCTTAATCTTATTTTAAATATATGCAAAGCTATTATTTCTGTATGTACAGTTATTAAACTATTCAACAGAACTAAGACACGTAGTATGTATTTTAAATAATCTTGTAATACCCAGGGAGGAGGGTTTTGGTCCTCCCATTTTTATATTAAGGAAATTAGTGAAAATGAAAACTTTTGAAGAATTTGTATCAGAAAATAAAACCAAGTTAGCAGAGAAGTATTTTACAGTAGGAGGGGACAAAGAGGAGTTTTTACAAAAAGAGTATGCAAATTTTGTAAAAACCTGTAACATTATTAATTTTAAAAATGGTAGTAAGGTAGCAGAAGCTAACGTACTATCTTGTAAGGGTGAAATTTTACCTTCTACTTCTGTAAATACAGTTACTAGAGGTGATAAGGGTTACGTTAATGTAAACGGTACTTTTAATATCATTTATAGTGATGGTACTTCTAAACAAGTAGAAGGTAAGGTTCAAATTCGTTTTAAGGATTTCGTAAATGCTCAATAAGTTAATGTTGGTTTGTGGTAAACCAGCAACAGGTAAATCTGTATCTTTACGTAATATGGCAGATAATACTAAGGTGCTATATTTATGTACTGAAGCAGGTAAAGCTTTACCATTTAAGGCAAAGTTTATTCAAAAGGTAGTTACTGACCCATATCAGCTTATAGGTGAAAATGGGTATATAGCTCAAGCTGCTGCTAATCCAGATAAGATTGATACTGTCGTAATTGATAGTATTACTTATCTAATGAGTATGTTTGAGCAGATGTACGTAAATACTAGTAGTGATACTAGAAAAGCTTGGGGTGAGTATGCTAATTACTTTAAAAAGTTAATGCTTACTGAAATACCTAAGCTACAAGAATCTCAAAAAGTAATTATTACTGCTCATACAGCTGATATTTACAATGAGAGAGAATTAGCTCTAGAAACTTTAGTAAAGTTAAAGGGTAGTGTAATGAATGAGGGTGTAGAGTCATATTTTACGAATATTGTCTCCACTAAAAGAGTTCCACTATCAGCATTGAATGGGTATGAGAATAAATATTTGAATATTACTGAAGATGATAAAATTGAAGGATTTAAGTATGTATTCCAAACTCGTTTAACAGCTGATACTGTAAATGAGAGAATTAGACAACCATTTAATATGTGGTCTAGAGCAGAAACATATATTGATAATGATTTAAATTATGTAATTGAACGTTTAGAAGAATATTATAAATAAGGAATAAAAAATGTTAGATATTAATTTTAATGTAGATGCAAATGTAGATTTATCAGAAGGTACAGGTAGTTCTTTATTAGAAACTGGTTTATATAAGGCTGTAGTAAAACACGTGTATATTACTCAATCTAAGAGTGGTACTGGTATCGCTAATGTTATTTTAACTATTGATAATAAGGATGTTAAGGTAGAACCATTATATATCTCTTATGCTGATACTAAGTCACCAGTAAGAGATGGTAAGGTAATTCCTGGTTTTATCACTATTAATGCTTTATCTGAATTAGTAACTGGTAAGCCATTCAGTGAAGTAGTAGGTAATGCTCCAAAGAAAGCATTAATGCTATATGATTTTGAGTCTAAAACTGATAAACCAACAGAAGTTCCAGTAGTAGTGGAATTAAGTGGTAAGCAGGTAGGAGTAGGTATTACTAAGTTACATAAGCATAAGAAGAAAGAAGTAAATGGTAAGTGGTATCCTACTACTGATATGTTCTATGTAAATGAAATTCACCGTTTCTACGATGTTACTACTGGTCAAACTGCTACTGAAAAGAAGAAAGGTGCAGAAGCATCATTTGGTAGAAATTGGGTAGAAAAGAATAAGGGTGTTACTAAGGAAGAAACAGTTAAGGAAACTATTATTCCTGGTGATGCTCCAGTAGCTCCTGCTCCTACTGCTAAGGCTGTAGACGCTTTATTCTAGTGGCAGAGTTTGTAACTTACCTACCGTGTATAAGCATGGTAGGTAAAAGAAAAAAGAAAAAGATATCTTTGAGTTGGAACTATTATTGTAATTACCATAAAAACTATAAAGGTAAAATTAAAGAACATTTTATGGAATTATATGAAGATTTTATGCCTGATTTTCCTATTAATAATATAACTCAAATTACTTATACACTATATACCGTTGATCATAGACAATGTGATGTAGCTAATGTTTGTGGTTTAGTAGATAAGTTTTTTTGTGACAGTATGATTAAGTGTGGTATAATCAAAGACGATAGTTTCAAGTACATTCCTAAGATTCTATATGAGTACGGGGGAATCGCTAAGGAACGTGCAGTCAAAGTAACTATATCTTATACATAACCTCCTATTTAAATTTGTGATTGATGTATTAAGCCCTGCCAATAACAGGGCTTTTTTATTGTTATGATTGGATTTATTTTTTGTAGTATTTTATTTTTAGTATTCTTATATAACTGTATTAAAAAATGGGATGATAGTGATGTTTAATATAAAGCAATTATTTACATGGAGTAATAAAGATAAAGTATTAGTAGGTAGTGTAGGGTATTTTGGTAATTCTATAAATGAGCTTGAGAATAACATTAGATTAAATAAAGCTGAAGTATTATCTGAAGTATATAAAAGTCCTCTTGATACTGTAAATCACGTATTTAAACCAAGAGGTGATACTAAAGCTTATGGTTTATATATTCCACGTCAACACACTAATTATACAGGTACTGCAACTTCTCTTATAAGACCTATTAAGACTGTAGATGAATTTACAAAGCTAGTATGTAACCTACAGGAAGATCTTTATATTAGAGATAAAGATAAACAGTTATATCGTGTAACAGTAAAAGCTTTTGAATTCCATAAAGGTAAACTAGTAGCTGTAACACTAAATAATAAATCTTATACTTTAGAAGAATTGTTTGAGAATTTTGAGTTTAGAAGAATTGATAAACTTGATTGGAAAGCTTTTGGAGTGTTCATACTATGAGAGTTGATACATCACAAGCAGTGGAGTATATGGATGCTAAAAACTATAAAATGGTATTCAGCTATCTAATACCTTTACAGAATAACTTAGAAATACCAAACCAAGAATTACTAAATATTCTTAGTAGGTATACAACTGAAAGAATTATGCGTAGTAGTAAGAAAGAAGAAGAAGAGAACCAAGATTATGAGTATATTTACGTGGAAGAATGATACTGTAGAGTTAGATGAAAATAATAACCCTACTCTAAATATAAACCAAGAAGAACTAATTAATAGTACTTTACAATTACTAGGTGATATTTTTGGTTCTGGTTTATCTGAATTAGCTACTAAGTATAATGAACTAGTAAAAGAGAATAGGATGCTTAAAACTAAGCTAGAAAACCTATCAGAAGCTCGTGATATGCAACTTAAACGCTTAACAGTACTAACTAATGCAGAAAGTGATGCAAACACGTATAAGAAGAAATTTAACACTATTAAAAAGAAGAATGACGAATTGCAAGGTAAATATAACCAAGCTATGGAAAAGATTAAGAACTATGAGTTCAAATTTAATTCTATAAAAGGTTATATGCAATCATTAACTTCTCAAAGTATTAAAGTAATGGATGCTTTTACAGAAGTTAATAATATTATGCACTGTACTGGTAGAGTAGTAGAAAAGTGCATAGGTGATTATAAGATTGCTAAAGTACCACTAAATTATAATGGTCATAACCGTACTAATATTAAGATGGCATCTGCTGGTATACCAGTAAGCCTTACTCATAACTATTGTTATGTAGTAGAAAGTCCTGGTGAAGGACAACAGTACTTCTATGCTTCTGAAAATGCGTCAGAATTGATTACAGCAGATAAGGTGAGTATTGATACTCCTGAAGTAAGAGATTACATTCTAGAGCAATTTAAGGGGGTTTCTGAAGCAGTATTTGATGGTAAAGATGATGATAATGACTTTACTCTCATAAACCAGAAATGGAAACAAGTTATTGATCAGACTAATACAGTAATAAATGATATTACTAAGAATCTTAAATTTAACTAGGAAAATCTTATGAGTACATTGCCAAAATGTATCTTAGTAGCAGTATGCAACCATTCTGCTTCTACGGAGAAAAAAGATTTAGTAAACACTCTTCAAGAATACTTTAATAGTATACCTCATATTAAACATACAGATTGTAAAGGAGGTACTTGTTATATATTTCTAAATAATGGTGCAAACCGTAATATTTTATATGGTATAGGGCATATGGATTACTCAAATATGTGGGATGTTTTTGGATTTATATCATATGATTTAGAATGTGATACCTCATTATTTGTTACTTATAGTAGAAGTCTTACTAGACAATTTCTTAATTCTCATTATTGCCCATACAGTATAAATATAAATCCTACAGATAAAAGAAAATTAAGATTACTTATGGAAGGCTAATTATGACTAAACTACCAAAAACTATAATAGTAGTAGCAATTAAACATTCTAATAAATATTCCCATTTAAGAAAAATATGCAAAGAATTTTTTGAAGGGTTTCCTTATATAGAAATTACATTAGATGACGGAAAAGATTACTATATATTACCTAGTTCTGAAATAATAAAAAGCACTTTAGATAGCATTTACGATGCTTTAGATACTATTGTAAATATTGCTGGTTTTCACTGTGAAACATATGTATATGATACTGTAAATCCTAGAATATGGGATACCTATACTATCGATATTAACACATTGTATGATGACGAATTACCAGAATATGTAACAATTTTTGATCCTAACGATATAGAGGTCTTAAAAGTATTCTCAGAGGATTAGATTATTATGAGTGCATTACCAGAGCATATAATACTAATAATATGCAAAGAATCTTCTAAAGCAAATAAAGATATATTAAGAGTATTTAAAGATTACTTTAGTGGTGTACCTCATATACCATATACAGACACATCATTATATAACTCTGGTACTTACTATATAGTTCCTTATAATAAGCTATTCCGTGATATCTTAGGAAATATAACAGCTTATAATGATCTTTATAATATTTTTGGTTTTGCTACATATGGGATACAAACCTCTTCTCCAGCTCCTACTTTTACTAAAAATATAGTTAGAGACTTTTTTAATTTTAGATATCTACCACTGAATATAACAATAGATCCCAAATATTTAGAAACACTAAAACTATTTACAGAGAATTAACTTATGATACCAAAACACATAATAACAGTATTTTATAAGCATCACGAAAACCATAATAATCTATTAGAAGTATTTAAAGATTATATTGAAAAAATGCCTTGTATACAGTTTAAGTATTCTGCTAAGAAAGGTGGATGCTACATACTTCCTATTAATAGGGGTATTGAAGAACGTGTACTACATTATTTAGATGACGGTATAAATAATATTGACTATTTTCAGTGGGATATTTTTGAATATCATTATAACCCATTTTCAAGGACTCACACTTACTATGCACTAATGTTAGGTGGTAGGACAGAATGTGGTTTAATATTCTCACCTCGTATGGAATTTACCCTTGATTATATGAAAAAAATAGAAGCACTATCAAAAGACTAACCTAATATGAATAAATTACCAACATATATCCTTGTAGTTAGCATTATACGATATACTGATAATGCTGAATTAGTAGATGTAATCAAAGATTACCTTAATGGTGTACTTCATATAGATATAACAGACTATAAATCAAATAAGCAAACTGTACAGTATATAGTGTGTGACAGTCATATTATAAAAAAATTCGTGCATACTCTTTATGTTAAGAGAGACAAGTTTAAGATTTTAGATTATTCTTATTATGTACTTAACGAACACCATACCACATATCATAGAAGGTATAGCTATGATCCTTATAGTATGCCTGACGAAATAGCAGTAAACTCTGTTAGTACAAAATTACAATTATGGGCTGCAGTATGAAAGAACTTGAAAATAGCTATCCTGATAATATAGTGTCACTAATTTTTACAGGGTCTACACTACCAGAACTTTACGTAATCATAGAAGAGTTCTTACAAACTATACCACATATGAAAACTGTAATTACTTATGATGACAAATTGCTAAAACCAATACCTTGTTATGTAATACCGTCTAATGATTATGTTAGTAAAATTATACATAAATTATTGTATTGTTCAGTACCATGTGTAGTACTGCCTATTGTGGATGATATCTATTATTATACCTGGTTTGAGGATAATAAATACTGTTTTACTAAACTTGGAATACCAGATGAATCATATATAGCAATAAGTAAGGAAGATTATGAGCACTATTTATTATATGCCTAGGACTGATATAGAAGAACAGCCTGTATACTACAATAAACTAATGGGTATTCTTATACGTAAGTACCCTCCTAAGTACAGAACAGCTGTAAATGCACTTAAAGAATATCTTAAAGGCACTCCACATATTACTGAGCACTGTAATTTACCATATAAACATATACCTATAGATAAACATGATATGCACATTAATAACATAAAACTAGGTAATTTCTTTATATTACCTTATAGCAAACACATTTACACAGAAATACAAAATATAGTAAGCTACTTGAATTTACCTTATACAAATATATGTTGTTGTGTGTTCTATGTGCACGCTGGTATCTTTCCATTAAAATATAGTAGTGGTTTTGGCACTATTGTAATAAATAAAGAAGATTCTGATGTTGTTAGGAAGTACTAAAATATGAGTGAATTTTCTGATAATGTTAAGCATAGGTTAATAGGTGTGGGTCTACTAAATTTAGAAAATAAACCAGAACTTCTAGAAATATTACAGTGTTATTTTAGTGGTATATGGGGTATTTCAGATATTGTAGTATACGAAAAAAATATATTTACAACTATATATACTTATCCTAATAACTATGATTTAGAGTATATATTTAATAAATTTGAACAGCAATGCTTTAATTATATAAAAAGTATTAGTTTAATTCTATTAAATCAAAATAGTGATGATAGTTATAGGTATATATCAATATTTAATTCAGGTTTATCAGCTTACGTAGATAAGCATAAACTAGACCAATATCTCCAAGACTGTGCTATACAAAGAAGACTAGGGTTTAATAAAAATGGGTACATATAATATTCCAGAAAGGTTAATGGTAATATGCTGTAAAGATGATAATAAAGAATTACTAGATATTCTTAAATGTTATCTTGAATGGATACCTAATATCTCAAATATAACTATGGTTAAACAATATACCTTCTATAAGGCATCTGAATTTGTATACATAGTTACTAAAACTCTAGAAAGAATATTTTTTAAACTATATGATTATATAGCTATACTTCAATTATTTTTGGTAAAAGCTAAAAATCCAGTATATTATACTTATACACCTAGATCACTATATGATTATAAAACTGAAGCACTTGTAAATAAGAAAGCATTAATACAATATATTAAGGGTATCTAATATGAGTATCATAGATTACGATATAAATACTAAGAAAATACTTGTGTATACCCCTTATAGCAGTAATACAAGTAATACTAAGTTACTTAATATTGTAAATACATTTATAGAGGGTCTGCCACATATTAAAACTAATACTATACTTTTAGAAAGCGATCATTCTAATAAAATATTAGCACTAATACCTTGTATAGTGATACCTTCTAATAAGTATACTGCTAGTATTCTAAACAAATTTTGTAAACTTTCTAATTGGGGTAATTTTAGTAGTTACACAATAGAGAGGTATTTTCATAATTATACAGATAGTGGTAATTACTATTTTGGTTTAACTCATGTGCGTGGAAATTATAATATTAAAATTAATAAAGAGTACTGTGATAAGTATTTATTGGGTTAACTAATATGGCTAGAACAAAGTATAAAAAAATAGTAGTGCTAACTCCTAAACCTAAAGGTACAGTTGATTTATATAATATTATAACTACTTATGTAGAAGGTATTCCATACATTAAATTTTCTGATAAATACTCATATCGTTTAATATTAGCAGGTACTGTAGGTATTCGTAAGATTATAACTAAATTATGTTTGGCAGGAATAGAATCTACTTTTAGTATAGATACTTATTTTCATTATAGCTCTCACGGAGGTTATTGCTATTTTTGTGAGCAACTAGAGCATAGGAATATAATAGTTAAAAGTAAAAATCTTAAAGTTTTATGGGATTAAGGATATGGATACCAATACAACTAAGTTTTTAGCAATAGGATTATATAATATGCCTGGTTATACAGAAATTCCAGAAATATTTAGATGTTACATTGAAGGTCTAGAAAATCTAGCAGAAAATCCTATTAATGAAAAAGTATATTCTCAAGAGCATGATGTAGAGTTTTTATATATAGGTATAGAAAATGATAATTTAGCACGTGTAATTCGAAGATTATATAATAAGTATAGTTATGGTATATGCATATTTCATATGTCCACAAAAAAACCATTAAATACTCATAAACAAAGTATTCTTAAATCTGCTGAATCACACATACTTGATTGGGTATCAATAAATAGAGGTAATTTATGTTAATAATTGAATATTTAAATAAACAGAAAAAATCTTTTAAAGAATATATTATGGATGATGATGATTTTTATATGTGCTATTTTAGTAAAGATTTTGATGAATTTATTGATTTGCATGGTTTTAAGGATACTAGAGAATATAAACCAGAAAAGCTATATAACGATACTGTAATTATATTTAGAAAAAAGTAAGGAATATTTTATGAACAAACCAAGTTTAGATAAAATTATTAATTTTTATGAGTTTAACATTAAAGCTACTAAAAAAGTAATAGAAGAACAGGAAGTACTTAAAAAGAAGCATAGAGACGAGCAACTGATTAATGGTGCTAAAGGACATCTAGCTTTATGTAAGGCTGTTTTAGAAGCTCTACTAGAACTACAGCAGTATAGAGAAAATAATAAGGTAGAGTAATATGCGTAATCCTAAGGTACCTTATAATCTATATGGAATTCATATGGATACAGTTATACATATACCTGCAAGAGAGTATTTTATAGAATTCCTAGAAACACTACCTCATATTAAAAAGTATGCTAAAGATAATAGGAGTGTATGGTATATATTTGAGTACTCTAGCTATCTTAGATGTCTTATAGATAATTTCTTACAGAATGCTATTGGTGTTGTAGTTCATAGATATCCTTGGGTTACTAATTTTTTAGTATCTGTATATTACAATGATACTATTACTCTATTAGCTTGTTCTGGTTCTGAATGCATTTATACATCTAATACAGCATCCGATAAAATAAAACTATCGGAACAAGAAATTTTTAATATTATAAATTAGGAAAATTATATGTCTTCTTTATTAATAAACGAGTACTCCTTTAGGGAGCTAGGAGGTACTTTACTATCAATACATTAC
The DNA here is from genome assembly GCA_017381055.1 of Lachnospiraceae bacterium. Taxonomy (GTDB): domain Bacteria; phylum Bacillota; class Clostridia; order Lachnospirales; family Lachnospiraceae; genus SVEL01. Next base: position 59,342 of record JAFOCU010000305.1, on the reverse strand, counting down.
GATTATAAATACTTAGTAGAGTACTTTAAACCCTATATTATGGATGACATTATATTCTATAAAAACAGGTATATATGCATACTAAATCCTTACTTAGCAACTACCTTTCTATATAAAATTATACGAAATATGCAATATAAGATAGATATGCCTAGCTATCGTACACATAAATTAGAATTTGTATGTATAAATCATAATTATAATTATATGTACTATAACGAATTACCATATAATGTTACGCTAAAAGTAAACACTAATACACCATCATTAAGGTGTTTAGGTGATTACTTATATCTAGAATTATATTTAAGAACTTTGGATGAACACGGAGATACATATAATGACATTACAATCACTAATACTATGTCCACCAAGTAGTACAGAATATTATAAGCGTATTCTAACAGATATTCTAAATGCTACTTCAATAAAAACCAGTAATATAGATAATGGTTGTATTATTATAAGTGAGCATCCTATAGATAATATTATGCGTAAAATATCAAATATATGTAATAGTGGTATAAAGTTAGATAATATTACCTGGCTTGCAAGAAGTCAGCATAAATATCTTCCTGTCTATGGTACATGGTGTTTGATTCATAATTCTAGAACAGAATACCCATTCTTAGATAGTGCAATTAAAGTTAGGTCTCCTAATTCAGTAAGCGATAACTATACAATAGTCTCTAAAGATAAGTTTTTTAATTAAGGTAATTAAGTGAAATATTCAAAAATAATTTATCCTGATGTACTTAATGGTCCAGGTACTAGAGTAACTATATTTGTCTCTGGTTGTGAGCATAAGTGCAAAGGATGTTATAACGCTAGTACATGGAATCCAGATTTTGGTAATGAATTCACTGATGAAGTTATTGAAGGAATTATCAATACTCTAAAGGATACTAGAATTAAATATAGGGGGTTATCCATTAGTGGAGGAGATCCTCTACACCCTGATAATATTGATAAAGTATTAGACCTTGTAAAACGTGTCAAAAATGCGTGTAAAGGCAAAGATATATGGTTATGGACAGGTTATACCTACGAAGAGCTATCAGAGCGTCAGAGAGCTATTTTAAGCTATATTGACGTAATTGTAGATGGTAAGTTCATACAGGAAGAATATAGTCCTAAACTATACTGGAAAGGTAGTAAAAACCAGAGAGTATTAAATAGTGATGGGTCTACACACCCTGATAATAATAAAATAATTGGAGAAAAAGAATGTCTGCAAAGGTAATACTAGATACTGAGTATAATCCCGATCATAGCTATAAATTAGCAGAAAGGGTAATTACTCTAGAATTAGAGTTTCCTAAATTTATTCTAGCTGAATTCTCTAAGCATAGAAATATTAGTTTTAATACTAGTAGCTCTAGAGCTATACCAGTAGAAAAGATGCTAGAAACTATACAGGAACATCCTATACAATTTAAGTGGACTAAGAAAGGTCCTGGAATGAGTGGTGAACCTCTAGAGATTGATTCTCTGGCTTATCAAAAAGCTAACGATATTGCTAATGAAATCCAAGATTTCTTAACAGAAAAAGTAAGAGAATTAGATGCTCTAGGTATTCATAAGCAACACGCTAATAGATTCTTAGAAACATTCCAAACAGTAAAGGTAGTAGCTACTGCTAATTACTTTCGTTGGATGGATTTTCTATGGTTAAGAATAGATAATGCTGTACAACCAGAAATGGTTGATTTAGCTAGGGAAATCCTAGAAGCTATTGACAACTCTACACCTGAAAAACGTGGTAAAGGTGAATGGCATATACCATATGTAGATGGTGTAGAAGAATATAAAGATTTACCACTATTGGATAAGTTAAAGATTAGTGCTAGTTGCTGTGCTCAAGTAAGCTACAGAAAACTAGATACTAGTATTGAAAAATCTATCGATATCTACAATAAGTTAGTAGGTGGTAAGAAGTTACACGCTACACCATTTGAACATCAGTTTGTATGGGATGCTAACAGTAATGTAGGCAATATTACTTATGGTCGTCAGTTTAGACACATTATAGAAAACACTAGAAAGTTGAATTTATCATTAAAAGAAGGAATTAAAGATTATGAAATTAGTAATTAGTGAACAAGAATTAGTAACCATTATTGAAGAAAAGTATGGTATTAAGGGTGTTAAGGTAGAGTTAGAAACTACTCCTGTAAAGAGTAAAAAAACTACTACACCTAAGGAAGATGTAGTAGAAAAACCAGTAGAAAATACTGTGGAATCTTCTGAGGAAAAGGAACTCCCAGAGGCTACACCTGTAGAAGCTCCTACATCAATTTCTAACTTATTTAATTAAATAGTCTTACTAGAGGTAACCCACTAAGACCATCTAATGCTAAACCTCCTGGAGTATTAAAGTGTGATAACACTTGACCAGGTAACATTAATGATTGGAATGGGTTACTTCCCATAGCACCACCACCTAACATCATTTGAGCAATAGCTAGTTTACCTACCTCTTGCCAGTTAGAAGTCAATATACTGTATAAGTTCTTCTGGGTTCTAAACATATATTTACTGAATACATATAAACCTACCTTTTCTGCCCATTCTATTGGTTTAGGTAATGGTACTGTATAGTCAATAAACATATCGTTAATAATACCCAATCTCTTATCTTCACTCATAGTTGTAGTATGTCCTGTTACAGGGTCTGTAAACTGAGCATTCTTTAAATGAGTGTATAGAGCATATCTACCTACAAAGTCACTATCAACAGCTAAATCCTGTAACCACTTATGTACTGTAGTACCTTTAGCAGCTAACAAGTTAGCAATACCTTTATACCCCATAGTATTACGTATTTCTTGAGGTAACGCTTTGAGTGCTGACTCTATAAGGGTATCTTTAGAAGTAATTTCATTAGTAGCAATACTACTGTAGAAACCTTCCTTAAGTAGAGGGTAAATATCTAAGTTTTCAATTTCTGATTGTAAGCCATTAATCTTACTAGAAATATCAATCTTAGGTTGCATTAATGCTTTAACCTTTAGATCGTCAATTTGTTGACCTAATTCCTTATAGCGTTGTAATTGCTTCCAACCTTTAGCTTGTAACTGAATAGCATCTTGTAATGATACTCCTCTCATAGTTAATAACATTAAGTTAGAAATCCAGTTATACATAGTTACTGTACCTGATTGAATAACTAAAGCTTGTTTACCAATATCAGCCATTTGTTTAGCCCAGTATTCACCTGCTACAGCATACTTACTATGGAATGCTTTTTTAATGTAATCCATAGGAGCATTAATAGCCTTATTAAAGTACTTTTCTAGCTCCTTAACATCACCAGCACTGATAGGCTTATGACCTACTATTCTAGCGAAATATTGCTTTTCAATAGGTACACCCTTACCAGGATAACGTTCTTGGAAATAATCACGTATTTCAGCAGGTAACATCTTATAAGCTAACTGTACTTCTTCATTAGTATCATTTAAACCAATCCACTTAAAGTCTCTATCCTTGTGCTTAGATTCTGTGTAAATCTTATCTAAGTTTTCAGCTGTTTTCTGGTTTAATTGAGGAGTAATATGACGTTCTGCAATATTACCTAATGTAGTACCTAAGATATGATCTGCATCAGTATCTTCCTTAGTAAACTTAGCTAGAGTCTTATCATTAGGTCTTAAGTTATAACCTATGATTTTACCCATAGTATTAAATATAGGTTCTAGCAAAGTATCGTACTCAGTAATAGGATGAGTAGCTTGAGTAGTGCTCATAACCTTAGATTGACGAGCATGGATACCATGAGCTTTCTGGAACTCTGATTGTCTTAAATCTGGATCTATAGTTAAGTCTAATCTACCAGTACCTAATAAGTTAATAGTATACTGATCACCTTCTTGTTGATGCTTTCTAACAGTAGGTGCAATACCTGGTATATAAGGAGTATTAAGTATATGTTGATGTTTTACGTATACTAGGTCAGATTCCTTAGGGAATAGTCTCTTAATTTCAGGTGATACATTAGCATCAGTAACATACTCATAACCCTGATATTCGTACATTTCTAAGCTACTTCTAGGAATTAACTGTAATGACTTATCAGAGTCTGTAAGTCTATGAGTCCATCCTTTAGGTATGTTATAAACGTTATTATCATTACTAAAGATATCCCTTTCTTGCTTAAGCATTAACTGTCTATGCATAGTTGTAATACCGTTAATTAACTGTTCACCTTTAGGTAATTCCATTAAATCCAGTAATCTTTCCTTACTTTCAGGAGATAGTACTTGGATAGCATATAGTGTAATTAGTGTATCAATTTGCTTAACACCATCAGCACTATAGTGTGAAGTAGTAGAATTATTACTACCCCATTTATTGAAGATTTGGTAAGCATTACGTAAGCCTAATCTAGAAGTATCTACACCATATATCATTCTATTAGCTAAACCCTTACAAGCATTACTATAGTAAGTAGCACTCTTTTGAATAACAGGATAATTTAGCAATTTCTGGATTTCTTGGTTTAACTTCTTAGGATTAGCTACCATATCTCTGATATCTTCAAATTTATAAGTATCCATTAAAGTCTTAAAGTCAGTATCTAAGATAGTATCAGTTATAGCTCTTCTTCTATCTTGGCTTAGTTGAGAACTGTCACCAATTTCACAAGTATCAAATAATCCTCTAACATACTTAGTACCTGCAGTAATTAAACGTTCACGCATTTGATCAACACGAACCTTTAATTGTAATGCAGCTTTAGAGTATATTTGGTTACTCTTAGTAGTACCACCCATAATAGGTACTAACATATTCATAAAGCCATATAGATTATCCGAGAACTTTCTACAACAATTTTCAATCCATCTAGTTAAACCAATAGATTCTGGAGTTTCTGAAGAGAACCCTATAGTTTCTTCAGTATCTCGTGATACAAATCTAGTAAATTCATCATAAGAACCTTGAGCTTGCTTATAGTCAAAAGATACTGCTTCAAGTAACTTTTTATCTTCTGCTTTCTCAAAATTATGGATATCTACTTCTGGATTATTAGCTAAATCAGTAAAATCCATACCAAATGAAGGATCTGCATACTTTAGTCTTTCTTCTGGTTTAGTCCAATTCTTCTTAGCTATTTTTGCCATATCAGCAAATAACTGGCAGATACCTCTTTGTACTGAAATATCATCCATACGGTTAATAGCACTATCAGTTACATAAGCACAAATCTTATTGAATAAACCAGAAGTTCTAGCATTAAGAGCTTCTATAGTAGCAGAATCTACTTTCATATTAGCTATAGCTTGGATTAAGTGTTGGTTAGTAAGAGCATACGCTAAGAATTCTTGTAGTACATTAATGTTAGTTCTATGCTTAGGGAACACATAATCCATAATTTCACGTCTAGTAGCATAGTCACATTGGAAATCATCTTCTGAGATATTATCCTTAACATACTCATATAATACTCTCACTTGACGCAGTAAATTTTCGTTTTTAAGCCCTTCTGCTACTACTCTGTGGGTAATCTCATGGGCTAATGCTTCACGATTGTTTTCAGCGATATTTGAGCCTACATTCTGCATAGAAATATTCACAAACTGTCTACCAGTATGAGCATCAATACCAGTGATAGCTAATGGAGCATTTCGTCTATTAAATGACTTTTGAACACCAATCATTACTCTAATATCAGTATCTAAAATAGTACTAATAGTACTTTCTAGTATAGGATTAATAGTAGAAGTTTGAGCTAAAGCAGGATGGTTAAATAACTGCTTTAACTGATCTACACCATATAATGATTGAGCAATATCTTGTAAAGAATCATCATGTAATGCTTGAATATTATTACCTAGCACATCAATTTCAGATGTAGCTATATTTGTACCTGAGTTATAAACATCACTAGAATATTCTCTATGTGCTTGGTTTCTGATATCAGTTACTGGTTGTATAGAATTCCAGAATTCTGTTAATTCCGATGATCCTTTACCACTTAAATCAACTCTGGAGTAACTACCTAAAAATTTACCATCACCATATTCAGAAATCTCTACATTAGTATCCTTGAATATATATACTGATTTATTAGGAGTACCTATAGCATCTCTATTATTTAGTACTCTGTCTGCATATATATCTAATGTTCTATATGCACGATTTCTAATATTATTCTGTAAATTATAGAAGAATGATTTACCAGTAATCTCATTAGATTTCTCTATAATAGCATTAACCATACTATCACTAGGATTACCTAATTCATAAATAGATACAGCAATTACTTGGTTTCCTGTTAATACAGAGCTAGTTAATGAATATTTAGCAGTTGGATTATTAGGATGTAAGAACTTGTTATCTTTCTGTATATTAATTAACTTATAGTACAATTCCTTATTAATAGTAATATCACCCATTTTATACTCATTAGTATGCTGATTTTGAGTTAAATTCTTTAATAGCTTTCTAGGAATAGCTACAAATTCAGCAGATGGTACAAATGCTACATTAACTAGAGATGATCCTAATTTAACACTATGGTTAAATATAGAAACACCTTGAGTATAGTCCTTACTCTTACCTGTTATAGATTCTTGTAATTTACGAGTAATTTCATAGGTATTAATACCACCCTTTAATTTTTCTAACATCTTTTGAGAGCTTTCGTCATTACCCTCTAAAATACCTTGTTGAATTAATTTAGCAGTATTAATGTTAATAGCTAATGTAGAATATGGTTGTATAGTATCACTACCTACATTAAATTCCTGTATATCTAAATCATGACCTGCTGCAACTCTGGTTTTGTAATCACCCCATAATGGCATATTACTGTCTTTATCTAAGAATGGAACATCATTCATATTCTTATTATCAATATAACCTTGATCTGTCATATTAATAGAACCTACTAAATTACTATCTATTATCTTACTTAAAGCACCTGCTTTAGTAATAATAATAGATTGAGTATTTAATTCTGGAGACATTAATTTGCCACTATTATGACCATTATCACTACCTACATTTACAGCATCACCTTGAATATCCCATTTAGGAATATTCAAACTCTTAGAAGTACCATATGAGCTATTAGCTTTATAATTATAAAAGTGAGTCATGCTTTCTAATACTTGATCTGGTCTATCACCTTGAGGAGCAATAATAGTAACGCTGTCAGAATTCTTAATAGTAGATGCATCAACATTAGCGTTTAAAATACCTAGTGTCCAATTTTCAGCTAATTTATCAGGAGTGCCTTCTACAGGTAACATAGCTACTTTTATCTTATTACTGTCAATATTTTTACCTGCAATAGTAAAACTATGACAAGCTAAAGCTGTTGCTATCATAGCCCCAAAATAGCTATTACCTTCAACTACTAGGTGTACTTCTTGACCAGATGCTAGTTTGTCTATATTTGCATTAATAATATTAGATACACGAGAGCTAATTAAGTTAGTAAAGTACATTCTTCTAAACTCTTTTCTAGCATCTCTATAGGCTTGAGAATTTCTAGGGTACAATTCACCATTACCATCGCAGAATATATTTCCTAGACCTTTATTTGCTATAGCTTCTTGTTCAGCTTCATTAGCACCTGCTTCCCATTCTGTATGGTTAAATTCTCCTACTGGAATATGAATTCTAGAAACATTAGGTTCTGTAGAATAAGGTACTACTCTCTCATACACCTCCTGTTTTACATCTGTAGAAAATACACTTTGAATATTATCTAATGTCCAGTTTAATTCTGCACTATTTTGGTCAGTGTCCTTATAGTTAGCTACTAAAGCTAAGAAACCAGAAAGTAACTGATTATTATCTTTAGATTTTCTATGGATTAAAGTATGTGCTTTAGCATTACGAGCTATTTTCTTGTTAATGTCTGCTGAAGTAGTAAGTTTATACTGGATTAAAGTACTACCATATGCTGCAGCAAAATTAGCAGGAATATTGTTAGTTTGCTTAAAGTACTCTTCAAAAATATTATGAAGTTGTCTTCTAGTTTTAGCAGAATCATACTTAGTAACATCAGAGTCATCTGGAGTACCTACAGTATTAGTACCATAAATTCTACTGTCTATCATATCTTCTACAAATTTACTTAAATCTTGGTTTTCAATATGCTCATAAAAACCATCACGTAATTTAGCATATTCTTGCTTATAGGCATTCCAAGCACTTGTAGCAGTAGCATTCTTAGAATCTGGATTTAACCATGAATAGTATGTTAAAGCTAATTTACCCATAGGCTGAGAATTAGGATCTAAAGCTCTTAATAGTTCTTCAGCATTTCTATAGTTTAACCCTTGTAATTCTGTAGTTAAGTTTAAATCAGCAGTAGCAGTACTACCTACCTTAGCTGGATTCTGAGCTAAAGCATACATAAGATGTGGGTAAGAATTTAAACCATTCTTATTAACACTTTGTTGCTTAATAAATTTTACTAGAGCAAAAGCTGAAGAATTTAACTGTTGAGTTTTCTTATGCTTTTTAATAAGTACTTCTTTAATTTCTTTAAAGTACTTGTCTCTACCATCAGAGTATTTAATAGTTTTTAGTTTTCCAGATTCATCAATATATGTAAAATCATCTTGTCCTAATACCCACGCAGTATCTTTACCACCATAGTATTGATTAAATGCTAAAGTACCATTATGTTTCTTATGGATTTCATCTATAGTATTTAATCTGTCAATTAGTGATTCTAAAGAATAAGCCTTAAGACGAGTTAGCATATTTTCAGCAAAATCTACAGTTACTGGTTGTTGTGTAGGATGTAACATATTATGGATTTTAACAGCATTTTCCATAATATTAGTCTTAGTACGTGTTTCTCTTGTAGAACCTTGAATATCATCTATAGTGTGCTGTAACATAGATGCAGCACTATTCCAAGGATTTTCAGTAAGAGTAATATATCCATAAGTACCGTTCATTCCTTTAGATGCTTCAAGAACTGTAGTAATACCGCCTTCTACAGCATCATGAATCATTAAGGTATACAACTTAGTACCCATTTTAATGATTTCAGCTTGTACTACAGTACCATCTAACATATGTACTTGCATAGGTACATTACCAGCACCTCTAGAAGTAACTACCCCTAAAGCACCTTTAACAGTAATACCACCACCTTGTACTGGCACAAATATGTTATTAACAAACTCGTCAAGTACTTGCTTGTAATTATGCTTATTGATACTAATACCTTGTTGGTTTAAGGCATTTTGAGAACCACCAGGTCCTGAGAAGTATCTAATATGTTTATTAATAATAGCGTCTTTTTGAGTATGGGATAATGTACCGCCATTAGCATTAAGTTCTTCAATTAATTCTGCTAATAATAGTGAAGCATGGATATCAAAACTCTTAGCTAAATCCTGCATAGCTTCTTCTGCTATAGGTGATAATTTAACACCTGGAGCTTCTACAAATCTAGCAGCTGCTTCATCATTAATATAAGTAAGTACTTGCTCATTAGCCATAGAACCAAAATCTACAGAAAATGTGTCTAATTCCTCTTGAGTAAGGGTAGCTACTTGATTTATAGTAACTACTTTAACCTCACCAGTAGTAGCGTTATGAAGTGTTAGCTCAGTACCATTTAATCTTACTAAAGATTCTAATAAAGCTTTAGCTGTAGCTTCATCAGACTTTCTAAGAGTACGGTTAATTTCTGTACAAAATGACTCTAATAGTTTTTGTTGTCTACTTGCTTTACCTGCTAAGTAGTTATATGGCATAGCTTGAATTTTAGCTAAATCACGAGTTAATTGTGGTGCTAAATCTTCATTAACTTCAAAACAAATGCCTAGTACTTCTAAGATATCTTTCTTAATATTTACATCTTTACCACTAGCTTGTTGTTCAATAGTAAGCTGGTTTATGATTTCGTAAATATCTGAGTTAGTAACAATTAACTGGTTTAAGTAAGCATCAGCACCTACCCCTAAGCTAACCTGTTTAGACTTAATATCAAATAATGGTAAATTCTTAAGTGTAATACCTACTTTATTTAATAATTCTGAAGTATCTTCTCTTAAGCTATCTGACATACGATTAGCTTTACCTAATAGCATAGCAGTACCATTAGTAATACCATCAACTTCACCTCTGATATAGAAAATGTCATTCTCATTATATGTGCCATCCAAGTGTGATTCAGAAGTACATATTTCTGTAATACACTGTATTGCACCGACAGAAGGAGTAAATTCAGTTATAGTTTTTTCTGCTTTATGGTCTTTAGCATCTTTACTAAATATTGGTATTTTAACCCCTAAAGTAAAATTAGGATAATTTTTATTATCATTAAGTTTACTAAAGAAATTATTTATTTGCTTAATAGTAGGTGCTGTACCATTTTTAAGACATTCTGCTAAACCTGGTTCACCATGATTACTTTTAGCATCATCTAATCTCATTAAAGCAGTTAAATCATCATAGAACATATCCATAGGTTTATCTAAGAATTCTTCTGTAGTCTTATCCCATGCTAAACCAAAATTAGTAGCTATAATTAAATTTCTACTACGTTTAATATAGTAGTTTATAGACTCTAACTCTTCTGGTGTAAATTCTTTACCATCTGCTGGTTTATGCTGTTTAGAACGTACTGTAGTAAAGAACATTCTATAGTCATTGGCATCTCTAGGGGTAAATGTAGAATCATACATTACTCTAGCATTTACAGAATTCTTTAAGTGGAAGTGGAATTCTCGGTCCTTTAACCACTCATTAAAATCTTTATCTTTCTTTGGAAGTCTATCATAAACTTGATATTGACCTACAATGCAACGTAGTAAATCTAGAATATTATTATAGTGAGCATTTAAGGCTTCTTCTGCTTCTGCTTGTTGAGTACTACTACCCGCATTTCTAAATCTGTCTATAGCTTCAGTTAAACCAAACATAGCATAGAATTCATCAGATTGTTCAGTAGCTCGTAAATCTAGTCTAATACCACATGGGAATTTTTCTAGATTTTCATGATATACAGTACCATCAGATGTAACTTTAAAGCCTGGTAAATCATCACCAAATATTTGAGTAACTAAATTTACATTAAGTTTTTGAGGTTGAATATATTGTGTAGCATTAGCTTTTAAAGCTAAAGGAGTACAATAATTATTAGTAGCTCTATCACTATATAATGCTGTAGCAGGTACAGTAACCCATTTTTCAGTACTATCAGTACTTATATCTATTTGACACCATTTATGTAGGTTATCATCGTCATTAGGCATTTCATCAAAATACCTAGCAACTACCTTACCATCATCTGTCTGAATTGTCCTACCATAACTATTTCTAGTAGTGGACTTACTCCATGCTTCTGTAAATTTAGCATGAGCTTTTACGTTACCTTCTTTTTCAGTAATTTCTTTAGGATCACTAGTAACTGTATAGTTATTTCTAGAAGTACTTTCCATACCAAAAGAATCATATATACAGTGAGTAGTTCTACCATCTGGAGTAAACTTAACACAATTACGTACAGCTGATACTACTGTTTCAGCTTTAGGATCTTCCCCCAAACCATAAAATACAGTACATCCTTTAGTATCTGATGGATCTGTAATTATTTGACCAGCATCTGTTGCAGTAGGATCAGTGCGTAGTAAAGTCTTCTTTAGGTAACCTTTTCTACTTAATGCTTCTACAACAACACCAGCTAATTCTACACATAGTACTTTAGGATCAGTAGCACTATCTTTAGGTATTAAGAATTGACCTGTAGATCTTTCAATATGCATAGCAACTTGTTTGATCAAATCATCTTTATTAACACCTTTAATACTGCTTAGATTTACACCAGCTCTTATGCGTGCTTGTGGGCTAGCTTTACCTAGAGCTACAGTAATCTTACTCTTAAACTCTTCTGATTGTGGCATATTAACACTAGGCATTTCAGCAAATACTGCACAGATACCAACATCTAGTAGGTTATTAGGTAAGAACCAAGAACCATCCCTTTCTCTCATAAAATATCTTAGTAAGCCTTCTTTATTAAATTCAGTTTTTTTACCATTTAATAGAGGAGAAATATCGATATTAGCTTCTATACACAATGGAGCAATTTCGCTAGCTAAACCAGAAACTTCAATAGTATCTGTAATGCCAGGGAATTCTTCACCTGATGCTAAAGAGTGCATAATATTAGGTATATTAAAGATACCTGCATGACCAGTATCTACTTTGAAGTTGTCATTTAGCTCTTTAGTATTTGATACCATATTATCCATAGAGTAAAGGAATTCTGGATTATCTACATGAGCTTTTCTACGGTCAAATGAAGCAGTAGATACACTTGTAGTAGGACTAACAGCATTGTTAAAATTTGGGTGCATAGAGCCTAATTCAATTAAGAAATTAGCTACTAAGCGTTGTTCTTTAGTTAATTTAGTAACACCTTTCTTATTAAGAGAATTTGCAAAAGCTCGTATAGCATCACCAGTTACTAAACTACCTCTAGTACCCTCTGTCCATACATTAACTGATATTAAAGCTTCTTCTAAGGTAGCTGTACTGGTTCTATAGTAACTATGAATATGATCATCTTTTAAGTAGTGTTTAATATTAATTGACTGATCATACGTAGCATCTACATAATCTGCTAAAGCATATAATTGATCTCTAGTATTTTTAGCAGTAAATTCTACTGGTTTACCATCACGTATAGTAGTAATAACTTTGTGGGTAGTAAATTGAGTAGTAGCATATGATTGTTGTAATGTGTTATATACTACCTCTAATTCAGTAGCAAATGACATTACTTCTGGTCTATTAGAATGTCCAAATATGTCTAAATTTTCGTATTCCCATTGAATATCTAAAGGCTTATCTGTAACACCCATTAATGTAGTATTTAACTTAGGATTTTGAGTTATAGAATTAATAATAAAATCTATTTTCAAGAAATCTTTAAATACATTTTCAGTCTTAGAATTAGTATATAATACTGCAGCTTTATTAATTAAATCATGCTTAGATGCATTATCTTTATATATTTCTTCTAAATTAATGTGGGTACCTGTGTAAGTTAATTTTTGTCCTGCACTAGTGTAAATTATGTACCCATCTTTAGTGTGTAGTTTTAGCTTAACAATCATACTAGCAGGTAAAGTGTATGCTTCCAAAATTTTGTTAGTATGAGGATCTTTTTTAACTACATGGAAAACATCTTGAGTGTTTATTGATGTAGTATTACCTGCTGAGTCAACTACCTCTACTGTAATTGGTCCAGAATATTTAGTCTCGTCAAGAAGCTTACGTATAGCACTGCTAGTTCTCTTTATAGCAGGCATATTACCAGCAGCACCCTGAGTACCGTTAGCAGACATAGCACTTAGTATTTTAGTATCCCAAATAATACTGTTAAATACTATATTTCTAGTTAAAGGATCTTCACCACATTGATTGTATATTTCATCAATTTTACTATGAGTATATTCTAACTCGTTTACATCATTACTAGGTGTAAAGTTTACGTGTTTATGTTTAGCTAAACCAAGAATCATTAAACCTAATGGACTATTCATAGAGTTAAATACTCTATCAAATTTATTAGGATTATTGATAAGTGCTTTAACTACTGGATGCTTAAGTACATCTTCTGGATTCTTCTCTTGTAAAGCATTATACAAATCTTCTGTAAATTCTCTATATTGAGTAGGATCTTTAATTGCACTAATAAAGTACGCTCTATTATTATTAATAGAACCATCTAAATCACTGAATTGTTTAATAGTAATAGGAGAAGTATCACTACTCCAGATAGTAGTATCTACTAACTTATCACGGAACCATCCTACAGTAGTTTTAAGCTGTTTTACAGCATCTGCTCTTTTAGCAGGGTTCTTACTATCTAAATTCTTTATAACGTTATTATGAAGATAACTAGTAGCAGTTTGATGAATGCCAAATAAGTCTTCTTGTAATTCTAGAGAATTTTCTGTAACAGCAGCATTGCTCTCATTCAACTCTATATTTGTAGTCCTACTACCATCACCTAAGTTACCAGTATTACCTATACTACGAGTACCAGCTATTAACATATTAAATATGTTATCTCTAGTAGCTTCATCTCTAACATTCTTACCAGCGTTAGCATATACTTTTTCTAAACCTTTTTTACTAAGACTACCTAAATCAATATTAGAGTCAATTATTCTAATTTGTGGAGATTTAGTGGTAGCTTCACCTGGTTTAAAAGTTAATGTAACAATTTCATTACTATTAGCAGAACTATATTGTACATATAAATGCTTAGATAAAGCATTTTCCTTATTACTAAATACCCCTCCTGAGTGGTTAGTACCTATAACCCCAGAATCAATTAAATTATCAATTTCGTTAATTAATTTAGCAGCTCTACTAAGAGTATCAGACTCTAAATTAAGCATTACTATAGATTTTTGAGAAGTTACCTTTTCTGCTTTACCAGATTTAGTATAGTATTCAGTACTTAGTAATGAGGATAACTCTTTAAGGCGTTTAGCGAACTCTGAAGATACAGTTACTTTACCATTCTTATTAGCAAATAAATTAGACCATACATAAGTATGTATAGATTCTAATAACTCTTCTTCCTCTTCTTTAATAAGTTTCTTAGTCTTTAAATCAGTTAATTGTTTTTCTTTTAAGAAATTAAAACCAGAATCTACCTTTTTATTGATTTCTTCAGTTTTCTTGGTTTCTTGTTCTTTCTCTTCTTTTGCTTTTGCAGCTGCTTTTCTAGTGGTTCTAACCTTATCACTAAATGACGCTGCATTTAAGGATTTAGCACTGTAGCCTAATACCCCCATAGCTTCTTTAACTCTAGTAGAAGTTTTTTGCATATTTGCTACATGAGTAAGCTCCATAACACTGCCATAGTGTTTAATAATATCTTTAAAAGATTTACCATCCTTTATTTCATCATCAATGAATTTAACATCATCTTGAGTTACTACATTAGCGTCATGAGTAGTGATAAAATTCTTAAGTGAATCAGTATCTCTAATACTACCAATATTAATAGCATCTCTAAATTCTTGAGCTACACTCTTAACAATCCATTTACCAGGTGTGTAAGGATCTTCCTTAACTTTTAAGAATTTATTAGAACCTACAGCTTTTTTAGCTTCTTGTTCAGTATTAAAAGATTTAGTATGACGATTATGGTACTGATGATAGTTTTGCTCTAATGATCTTATTTCATCAGAATTATCTAATAAATTAGCACTATCTTGATATACCTTTCTACCTCTGTCATTTAGAGTATCCTTAAATTTCTTTTCTTCAGTAGGATCACCGTAATGAACATAACCTAATACATCGCCAAGTTCATTAGTAAATTCACTATTACCCTCTAAAGCGTCTTTTAACGCTGTTTTACGGTCATTTATTTCAGTAGGGGTGTATTTACCTACCTTTTTATCAAATACGTTAAATTTAGCTTTTTTGATAGCTTCTCGAGTAGAAGAAGCTGACTCCTTAGGAGTAGATACTCTACGATATAAATCTTTATGTTTTTCTAAACCAGCTTGCTTAATAACTTCATTATAGTTGTCTACTGATGCTTGAGTATCGTCAATATTAGCTAATGCCTCTAATACTTTAGCATCTTTTATCTGGTTTAAATGATTAGTATCAATACCATAATAATCAATATTATCTTGTAGTTTTTGAGTATCAATACCAGTAGCTTTAGCATTATTTATGATTTCTTGAGCAGTATAATCAGTATCAAGATTAGCTACATAATCCTTAGCTTGATCTTCTGACATACCCTCATATTGTTGCATATACTTAATTTTATTAGCGTCAGATAACGCTTCAAAATCTTTAGCTCTATCAGCAGTAGCTTGATCTTCTGCCATCTGTAAATTTGATAATTGCTCTACTTTAGAGAACTCTCTAGAATGACCTTTACCAGCCTTAATATAAGAGATATTTTCTTCTAATTCTGAAAGTTTCTTACTACGTTCTTCAAGAGTAGTTTGTACTTTGTGTATTTGTTCATAACCCTTAAATAACTTAGTATATTCTTTTAAATCTGCACCAGATAAACCAGAATTTTCTGGATTAATGAATTGGCCAGAGTCAGTAATTAAGCTTGCACTAATACCATTACTTTCAAGAACCTTACGAGCATTTTCTACATACTTTTCGTGCTTTTCATTAACTTCTTTTAGCTGCTTGTTATTCTTTTCTTGTAAAGCTAAACTTTCTTGTAGAGCATTATTAATGTTATCAAAGTCATCGTAATCTGTAGATTCTAAGATATTATTAATACCTTCCATAGAGCTATTGAAATCTGAATCACTAGTAAATTTAGGTTCTGCTAGTTTACGTACTCCTTTTTGTGCTAAACCAGCTGCTACCATAGGACCTTGCATATGAAAACCTACAGTACCACCTAATAAGGCATCTTTTAAGAAACCCTCTGCAGTTACTTCTTTACCTTGAGCTAAGTTCTGTAAAGCACTACCAGTAGCTTCTGATATGCCTTCACCAGCCATTTCTTTAGCCCAATCTACTGGATTTAAACCTCTACCGAATCCAACTTTTTGTAAAGCATCAATAGAAGTAGCAACACCTTTACCAGTATTACGTAAAGCTCTACCTAATGCAGTACTTGTATCACCTAATTCTGATAACCCTTTTTTAGCATAGTAACCTAGTTCATTAAAAGTTCTCTGGAATTCTGAAACAGCATTAGGACTTACTATCTTCATAGCAGCATTAGCAGCTTGTTCTGTAGTAAGACCCTTACTTACGAAATCATCATATAATCTTTCATATTCTTTACCCCATTTACCCACAACAGAACCAGGTAGTTTACTAGTAATAGTTCTATATCCAGCACCTAGTAATCTATCACCTATAGCATCAGCAACACCTGCTAACATAGATAAGCCTACAGCTTTACCATAGTTAATTTCATCTATTGCTTTACCTTGTGCTCTAATTTCATTTAAAGACTCTGTAATATTCTTAGAAAATATTGATATTAAGCCAGCAGTTGCTACAGCAGGATTAGCAGAGATAGTTAAAGAAGTAGGTAGTGATTGTAAAACTGCTACAGTAGCTTCAGGGAAACTGGTAACTAAAGATGATATAGTACTACCAATACCAGCTAATATACCTTGGTTTTTGAATGTTTTAGCTACATTAGAAAATTCTCTTTCAAGTACTCTTTGGTTTATAGATAAACCAGTATCTGTCTCATAAGTTGCTATCTTAGTAGCATTATCTAACGCTATTTTAGCATTACGATATTTAAGACCATCTTCAGAATTTAAGAAATCATGATCTTCAGTAGTTAAATCGGTATTTTCAGCTTGCTGTAAGAAGTAATCTCGTAAGCTAGGTACTTGTTCTGCTAGATTTTTTAACTCTTGTTTTAAAGCTAACTTTCTTTCAATATCGCCAGCTTTTTTAAGACTTTCATCACTCATTAATGCTTTATTAACTAAGTGATTACCAATCTCAGGAGCAGATGCTATACCACTAAGTAATTGCTTACCGCCTTCTAAGAAAGCACTACCTGAGTATGTAAGAGTATCCCACCAGTTTCTTTGATCAGCCATTAAATCCATAGTTGTATATGGAGTACTTCCAGTATCAGAAGTTCTGGTATCTTTAACTTGATGATTTTTATAAGCTACTTGTTGTAAATCTGGATGACCTAATAAAATTATTCTGTCTTTTTCAGATAAACTCTGCATAGCCATTTCACGATCATTATATAACTGTAATGCTTGTGTATAATTATTTACAGCAGTAATAGGAGCATCACTAGGTGATTCTTGTAAAATATGATCTGCAGCTTGTGTATACTTTTCTTGGGTTTTAACCATTTCTTCACGTTTAGCATTTTCTTTAGCTATTTCTGCAGGACTATACATAGCAGTACCATCCCAATGAGTAGTATTATCAAGTATTCCTTGAGTAACAGCATTTTTACGAGCTTCTACTTCTTGATCATAAGTATTACGTTTACTTGCTAAAATGTCTAAAAGAGACATATTCTTATTATCATTATTTTCCACAGAATTTCCTTAATTATATTATTTTGAATTTAGTATACCAGATATAGATTGTTGTAATTCTAAAGATTGTTTTGCACGCTTTCTCATCTCAGGACTTAATGATTTACCAGATTCGAGAATTTTATAGAATGTTGCTAATTCTTCTTGAGTTGCTTTATTCTTTTTAACTTTATAATCTAGTGCAGTTAAGAATGAACCTACTTTAGCATCATCTAGCTTATAACGATTTTCACCAGTAAATAAATTTACTCCTTTATCTTGAGCATAATTTCCACCTAAAAATATACCAATTCCTGTCGGTATAGATAAAAGTAATCTGCCATATTTATTCTTAGCTAACCAATTATTCTTTTTAAGCAACTTATCTAAGTAATAATATGCAGTTACACCAGCACCTCCAGAAATAGTACTCTTAGTAACAGAATTATCATAATATGGTAAAATATCATGCTCACCTAATGCTGTACGAATATCAAAATCTTGTTGATCTGCTGAAGTATTAATAAATTTTTCATTAGCAGTATTAGATATTTCTCTAGCACCTGCACCATTATATTTATAATCTTCTCTAATAGCGTCTTGTTCATGCTCTGACACTAAAGCATCAGCTATTTTCTGGTTTCTACTAGAAGTTTTAAAAGTACCTACATTATAAATATCATACAAATCAGAATTAAAAGTTCTATGGGCTTCATCTACATTAGTTTGGTATTGAACTTTCATTTCTGATATGGCAGATTTTAAAACCCCTAGGTCACTTACAAATCCTTTAAAAGCATTATTTTCTGTAAGGTCATCCCTAAATTCATCTAAAGATTTATAGTTTGCAGGATCTAATCCTATTTCTCGTAACATAGTATGGAAAGCCTTAGGTGACATACCAGTGGATGATGCATAGGTGTTATAAGCATAACGTAGATTATTTCCTTCTTTACCAGGAATTGCAGTTTTAACGTAATCATCAATAGCTAATGAATTATTAGGATCACTAGAATTAAAACTATCCACAATATTATTAATAGCAAATTGTGCTCCTGATAGTTTCGATTCACCTATAGATTTTGCTTTATTAGCAGCATCACGTAAATCTTGATCTCGCATACCAGCTCTTTCATAATATTTTATTCTCTTTGCAGTATCTTTTTGGATACCTTCTTTTAATGCTTGCTCATGTTTAGCTGTAAAGTCTGCTAATTGTTGTGGTGTAGCACCTGATAACTTATAGTAATTGAGTGCTTCATAGAATTCGGCTTCAGTAGTTGGAATAGGTGATCCATCAGGATTCTTCCTACCTGCACTAATAAGAGAATCTTTTTGATTAAATTGATTAACTGCAGATAGAGCATTATTTTTATCTGCTGTTTCTTTCCAACCTATAGCATCTTTAGTAGTCTTGAGTACCGTATCAAAATCTAGTAAATCTTTGTAGGTATTCATAAAATCTCTTTGTATATCATAAGCAGATCTACCAAAATTCTTAGGAGATTCCATAGCTTCTTGTAAAGCTCTCTTAGTAAAAATTTCTTTAGCTTCTTTTTGAACTTTAGCTATTTCTGAAATGCTAAGGGTAGAGTTTGTAAGTGATTGTAATGTTTGCTGATCTTCCCCTAGATATTGATAGTTTTCTCGTCTAGTGAGTAAATCTTTAAGATTAGCTGTATCATTATCTTTAATTTCTTTTTGTTTGCTATATAAAGTAGCTTTTAACCACTCATTATTAAAGTCAATATTATCAGTACCTATAGATTGAGCTATAGTATCCATTATATTGCCTGATTTAAATAAATCTTTACTAGCATCTACATCTAAACTATTAAGTAATTCCATAGCTTGTAAAGTATTTTTATTCTTATTAACCTTATCAATATTATTAGTTAATAAATCGCTAAAATTCTTAGATTGCTCTGCAAATTGTCTTTGAGCTTGTATAGCTCCATCTATTCCGGATTCTGCAAACTTACCAAAATCTACTGGAGCTGATTCAGTCCATGGTTGTGCCACTAGTTAATATCCTTAAATTTATCCTTAGTAAAATTTATCCAATCTTTAGCTGGGGTACCAGTACGATACTTAGCAGGAGTATTATTTATTAACTGGTTTATTATTTTGTTAGAAAGAGGTTTTCCATTATTTAAATAATTTAGCACTTCTTTATAACCACCTAATCCCATGTTATAAGCTCTATAAACATCTGCCACTGTAGGATCCATACCTAAGCCTCTAAGTTGATTATATTGATGCTGTAAGTACCAAGCACCAGCTTTAGCGTTATAGTAAGGATCTTTAATATCGCCTACATCACCAGTAGCTCTAACATAGTCATTTACAGCACCTTTAGTAAGTTGCATTAAGCCAAGAGCTCCTGTATTACTAACTGCATTAGGATTACCATTAGACTCTATTGCCAGTACCCTATTAGTTAAAGGGTTGGTATGAGAATATACACCATTCTTTAAAACCAGTTTACCAGAGAAATCTAATGGTACATTATTAGTTTTAACAGTTGTCTGAGGAGCTATATTAACAGTAGCTGGTTTAACAGGTAAAGTATTATTTTCATTTAAAGGCACTTTTTGAGCTGTTACAGGCATTTCGTTATAATCCCATATATTTACTTTAGGAACTTCTTCCTGAGCGTTATCAAGGAATTCTAGGCCTATAGAATCAGCATTACCCCATATACCTCTATGTATAGGAGCTAATGCCATTTCTTGCATACTTTTAGTAAATGCTGCTAACTCTTGACTACCCTCATTAGATTCACTCCAAGGAGAATTAGCCACTATAAAGAACTCCCTGCTCTTCTAGACTGTAATGCTGCAAATTCTTTCTTAGCTCTATCTTCTCTATCTAGGTATTGTTGCTTTTGTAGATCAAAAGACTCTCTAGCTAAATTCATATAATCCTTATTTGCTTTATAAGTGTTATAGCTATTCCATATATTTAAAGCACTTTGAGTAAAAGCACCTGGTTGCTCTAAAATCTTATTCCAGATATTACCAAAGAAACCAGGCTTTACATCATTATACATATTTAAAACTGTTTCATAGTTTTCTGGAGAGTAGTCTCCTAATTGATGCATTTGAGTACGCTGTTCTGCATTACCATTTAGTGCTATATACTTCCTTTTATCATGAAAGTCTCCTAGCATAGTATTTGGTAGAGGATCTTTTATTTGACTATTATTAGTACCTATATTATTAGTATTATTAGTATTTAGTGCATTTAAATCTATTTTTTTATGGTTAAGTGCTGTAGGGGTAAATCTGGATGTATTACCGTACGCTTGTACATAATCATTCCCTTTATTAATATAGGTATGTAGCATATTTTGAGTACCTTCCCACAAAGGTGTTTGATTTGGGTTGTAGGTATACTCTTGCATTAAACCAGAGAAATCTTTATATGCTGCAGTATTTCCATAGTCATTTTTAAAATTTACTAATTTTTCTAAACCAGCACGTTGATTACTTAAATTATTAGTATAAGTATCTATATTATTAGTCATTGGGAAGTATGTAGGCATAGCCACTATTAAATTCCTTATTTCCAAATATCATAAAAATCTGTAACATCTTTAATATCATGACGTTTATTGTATTCTTTAGTAAAAGTCATAGGATCACCTTTAATATAACCAGGATCATTAGGACTCATAAACTCTAATACAGGCTTTACTGAAGCTTCTTTTTTAGGAGTATCGTCTTTCTTTTCTTCCTTTACTTCAGTTACTGGTTCTGGTACTTTCTTAGGGTTAGTATTAACAAATGTATTACCTACTTTATGGTAACCATCTAGTATATGATTACCCCCTACCAGATTACCTAAAGGATCATCTTTTATAGGTTTTTGCTTTCTAGCATACTTATACTGAAGCATAGGTGCTTGAGTACTGATAATAGAGTTATCATATTTAAGACCATTTCTCTCTTGATTATCACCTAAATTATATAATTGCTTTGCAGCGTATTCCATACCTCTATACATATTAGTATCAATACCAGCATTACTTAAGTAATTATTGAAAGATTCATCACTCATATTATTATCTCTTTTAATGCTTTGAAGTTCCCAGTACCTATCTGAGTTTTTAAGCAACTGATTCATCATATTAAACTTATTTAATGTAGCTCTACTATTAACATTAGTAGGATTAAAATTATCAGTATCTTCTAGCATTTTATGCATCATTTTAGTAATAGTTTGCTGACCTAGTTTGTACACGTCACTTTGTTCTGAGAAACCAGAACGTCTACCTAAACCAGTTAAGTTATATACCCAGTCATTAGCAGATGCTGTTTTTATACCTTCCCATAGAGACTCCCCAAAAGCAGCAGGTGCGTCTAACCAACTACCAGTATCATTATCTAGTAACCATTTATTAGAATACCCTAAATCACCATAACGTAATTCTTGTAACATATCCATATCTCTATTGGTATCCCAGATAGTATTTGATGCTTTATCAGCAATATCATAGATACCCTTACCCATACCATAATAAGGTATTGCATAAGATACTGCGTTAATAATATCTGATGCTATTTTACGAGCTTTAGGATCTTTTACCCTTAGTACATCACTAATGCCTTCACCTAGTGCATCAGGTAGTTTATTAAATGCAGAGTAAGGAAGATTATACGCCCAGTTATTATTAGCTAAATTCTTCTGCCATATAGCTTGCATATCAGCAGAATCAACATACATACCAGTGTTTGGATCATAATACAGAGATGAAGTATCATTTATACTATCAAGAGCACTGTTACTAGCAGCAGGTATAATACCTTTTAAAATGCTCTTACCTAGCAACTTTACGGGTTTTGGTGTTTTATCCCATATAGACCCTATAGAATATTTTTTAGCTTTACTAGTATCTGAAGGAGGAGTAGTCTTTTCAGTAGTAGTAGTAGTACGTGTCTCAACTGGTTTAGAAGTATCCTGAGTACTAATAGATGTACTGTTATTAACACTGGTTTGAGAATTAACACTAGTAATAGGTTTGCTATTTTGTGGTATTTTAGATTTTACAGAATCTTTAATGCCCTGACTTTTCTTATCCCAAGAAGAGCTTGTATGTCTTCTTTTTTTAACATTAGTCTTTTTCTTTTGATTATCCACTTACTAAAATCTCTATTTAACATAAACCCCTAAACCAGATAATACAAGTTTAGGATATTTGTAATTTATTAAAAGAATAATAATAATACTAATAATCAATATTAGTGATAATACGCAGGATCATGCTGATAATAATATTTATTAGGATCTAATCCCATACTAAGTATTGCTTGGTTAGGATCCATTCTTCGATATCCAGTAAGATATCTATAATAATCGCTTTGAGATTCAGTAAGAGGAGTTTTAGTAGGTTGAGAAGTAGATCCTGTGTTATTAGAAAACTCTTGCTTAGGCATAGCAAACTCAGGATTATTTTTTATATGTTCTGCCGCATTAAAGCCAGGAATTTCTACAGGTGTGTAAGGTGTATACTTAGTATCTACCCTACCAGTATCTTTTTTAGCATTCTGGTTTACTTCTTTCTTTACAGAATCTCCTAGAGGATTTTTAGAAGTATCCATACTTGTATTAGTATCAGTAATTGGCATAAATTGCTTAAAATGATTTCTCATGTCTATAGCAGTGTGAGGTAACATAGAGTTATTAGGTGTAATAGGGGTATAGTTATCAGGAGTATCAAATACCCCTATGTCACCACTACCAGTACTATTATCAGAAAGCTTAAGCATATCCGATTTATTATTTGATTTAAGATACTTAGCATAAGCATTTTTTACAAAAGATGTAGGATCTCCTGAAGTATGCATATTTTTAGCTAAGTTGATACTGTCAGTATTGAGATTAAGTGGGATGTTTAAAAGCTTTCTAAGATACTTTTTCTCATAATCAGGTATCTTCATTGTATCTATAGCAGAAGGATTTTTTAATAGAGTATTTACTATAGTAGGATCAATTCCTGCATCTATGTAAGCTCTATTAACATATGCATTATTAAAAGTATTTGGTTGAAAATTCATTAAAAATGTTCTAGCACTTCTTTTCAAAAAACCATCTGAATTTTGTTCAGAAGTATCTGTAGCAGTATTATTAAAATAGTTTTTAATAGCCTTTTTTTGAACGCCAGATAATTTATTGGGATCATTTAAGACATAATGTATTGTATCAAGAGCATCTAAATTTTCTTTGTTTGCCACTATATTTTCCTTAAATTAAAACCCCTACTTTAGGGCTAAATAATTGGTAATTTTTAACAAGTTGTGTTCCATGTTGAACTCTTACTGTATTTTCAGCATACTTATGCTGTCTAGCTAATAATACATCAATAAATAATAAATTAGCATCTATGAATCTAGTAATTAAATCAGGAGTAAAATCTTTATTAAAGGATAAGTGTCTAGTAACATATTGAGCTCCTGTACAATACTCGTCTATTTGCTCTTCTAATTTCTTAGTAGCATTAATTAAATCTTTAAGCTCTTGAGTATTATTAGCAGTAAATTTATTCATAGCTTGTGTTTGTTGAGAAAATCTACTATTAAGTATGTCATGTGAAATAGTTGGTATACTGTCTACTAAAACCTTCTTCATAACATTTGCCCATAAATCCTCATTTTTAGCTTGTTTAAGAGCTGCTGATGCTTCATTGGTACTAGAAGGCTCTGTAGCTTTAAGAACGCTATTATCAGCGTTTTTGAGGCCTTCTGATGGAGATTTACTATTACCCATTTTAGATACAGTTCCAATAGTATTGTAGACTATTAAACCAAGAGATACCCAATCCTTGTTATCAATAGCAGAATATAAGCTAGAATTAAATACTGTCTGGTTTGCTATCTGTAAACCAGTAGCAATATTAGAAGGAGCACCTAATGCACTTACACTACCCATAAAACCAAGAACACTCTCTAAGAACATCTCATTATTACCCGTTCTAATAGCAGTTACCATATTCATAGAACTACTAGCCATTTGGTTCATACTAGCCATTACTGGGTTATAGAATGACATTACTATAGTAGCTACTGTATTTATAACATTAGCAATATACTCTGGTACATTAAATATCTTACAAGCTACTTTCATAGATATTTGTATAGATAACATTATCAGTATCCATATAACTAAATTTAATGCTGCATTAGCAGTAAATGCCATCCATCCTACTATTGGATTACCTCCAGTAAAATACAGGATAACTATAGTAATAATAACTCTAACTACTAAAAACCAAGTACTCTGATACCATTTCTTCTTAATAGCTTTATATACTTGGAATATTACTAGCATACTGTATTGTAGTAATACAGTACCTCTAACATACCCCATCTTTCTTAATATCTGGTTTTGAATAGGTATTAGGAATCTACCTTCGTCATTATCCCATTCATTCATAATATTAAAGGATACCCAACCATACTCTACCATATGACTTACTGTAGGATTTTTAACCTTAATTACTCTTACAGTATCAGCTTGTATCTGATGCTTAATAATTAAGTAATTATCTAATATTTTAGGACCTGTAATAGCATTAAAACCATAAGTAGTATCTTTACTAATCTGATATCTAGCATTATTACTTAATCTGGTTTTTTCTTCATATATGCTAATATTCTCCCATTTAAGCTTATACTGATATTCTCCAGCAGTATAGTGTTCTACTCCACCATCTTGGTTTAAACCAGTTCTAGCAAGCCAATAAAAATATCTATAGTAATATTCTGATACTATCTCTGACTTACGATCTTGTAGGTCTGCCATAAAGCTTATATGAGCTGATATAACGTTTTCTAAAGATTTCTTGTAGTCATCATCAGTACCTTCTTCTCTAGCGTTAATTTGATCGATTATAGCTGTATAATCAATACTTCCTACTCTTCTAAGAACCTCTTTTTGATCCTTATGTAATTTATGCATTCTACAGTTAGGATCATCTACAGCTTTATAACCAGATCTTAGAGTGATTAACGGTAAATATTGAGCTCCTTTACTGGTTTCTATATAGTTACCAATAGGGCTGTCATCAGTATCAATATCTATACAAGCTATCCAATAATCACTAGGAGATGTCTTATATTTTACGTATAGATAATTATGAGTAGAATTCCAGTAAGGAGTAGCAAAGGATTTAGTAAAAGTTTCAGTACGATGTATACCCTCGCCATACTTAGTATTTCTATAGTAATGTAGCTCTACTACATACCCTTCTGTAGCTCCATAGGTATTACCTGTAAAACCAGAGAAACCAAAAGTTTCTCCATCTATGGTTACAGTACCAGATTCTTGAGATGCATCCTTATACTCATATATAGCAGAAGTATTTAATGGTATTCTTTGGTTTTTTAGAATATCATGCATAAACTCTTCAAATGAGAAAGAATCTACCCAATAGTTAATAATCTTATATTCAGATGATATAGCATTATCTTGTAGGTATTCATTAAAAACACCTTCTACAATATCATTTGGAATAGTAACTCTTTTAAGAGTACTCTTAGGTAAGCTTAGGTTTGAATATTGTTTCTTTGTATAGTTTTGAGTTAGGTGGTTAGTGAATGCCCATAGAGAGTTACTAGCACACTCTCTAAGAGCATCATTAATATACTTCTGTTCAAAAGTACTTTGTACAGTAGCAATAAACGGATTATCCTTTAAATCGTCTACGTCAGGAAATATCTTAGCAGACTGGAATTTTCTAATTTTCTTCCATTGAGCCACTTAGTGTTACTCAGCTACTTTATTCTTCAGGTTCATAAGTATCAGATAATGTTTCATCAGGTATATATTTATTGATATTACCTACAGCATTTCCTGCATTAGAGGTTAAATCTAATTCTTGGAAACCAAGTCTGTTTCTAACATTATTCATAACTAATAAATTAGCACTACCATTTAGACCGTACTTATTAGCACCCACACCTTGAGCAGATTCTACAATACTGAAAATATCTGGAGATACTGCTTTGAAGAACTTCATTTCAGCATCTCTTTCTATTGCCCATGCTTGTTTGCCCGTTAAGTGGTTCTGAGCACCTTGGTTACCATATACGTTACTTTGTACGTATGCTGGCTTTAGAACAGTATCTCTGATAGTTTGAGTCTTAATATTACCATCCTTATCCTTATACTGCTTTTCACGTACTACTTCCTGAATTGAGTCTAATTCTGGTTTACGAACATGACTAATACCATCAGTATAGTTTTTATTAATTTCTAATAATTTCTGAGTATTAGCTTGTTCAGTAACAGACTTCCACTTCATAAACTCTTTATTGTATTGCTCAGATTTAACCTTAGCTAGAGTTTCCAATAATTGAGCTTTTGCTGTTTTAGCTTGAATATAAGCTGTTTTAGCTTGTATTAACTGTATCTTGGTTTCTGCATTAGTCTTACGTATTAAAGCGTTTATTTGATCAATTTGAGCCTTTTGACCAATATATGCTACTGCAGACTGTAATACCTGAGCAATTACTTGAGTGTATAAAGTACCATAAGCTGTACCAGTAATTCTACCCTTATTGTACTCATCCTGAATATGAAGTTCTACTGCTTGCATCATACGGTCAAATACACCAGTACCATGTAATTGGTTAGTGGTAAATTGATCAGTAAAATTCTTAATATCTTTGTCAGTAGTTTCAATATCCTTAAGAACATCTTCAAAATAATTATCTGGAAGATCTGAGATATTCTCAGTTTCTTCAATTAGTTTAACTAGTTCATGGATATAAGAAGTACTAAAGCTATCCTCATTTACAGAGGGTTGAGCTTTACGTACTATCTCTTCTTCATATTCTCTGGATTTTACTAAATTAGGATCTGCCACTAAATTTCTCTCAATGAATCATCCTTACGCATTTTAGCTACCTTCATTTCTTCTAATTCTGCTTCTGTAGGCATAGGTAAGTATTCAATATTGTAAGCAGGTAATAACTTTGCACTAGGTCTCTCCTTTTTATTAGCTTGTGTTGCCTTAATGTATTTCTGGCTTGCTATTTGATTAAGGATACACTTTTCTACGAAAATAGGAGTACCAAATAAAATAGCCTTTCTCTTAGTAACATACTGGTTTGAGAATGCGAAATAAGATGCAGGTAATGATGTCATATTAGGATTATTAGGAGTAATAATAACTCTATGGAGAGCTTCTAATTCCTTTCTACACTTAACAGCGTCTTTTACGTTACCAATATTTAATTTCTTAAAATCTTCAATTTTCTGTAATAAAGAAGTAGCATCAATAGTAGCCGGATATCTGATACCTAAATCATTAGCTTCTTTCTTTAATTCTTTTAAAGTTAAACCATCAGATTCTTCTAACTTTGCTTCATATTGTTCAATCTTTTCTAATAAATCTTTAGCACTGATATTAGTTAAATACTTAATACCTAATTCATCTGCTTGCTTCTTTAAATCATTAATTGTTAATTCTGCCATATTTTATATTCCTTACTATAAACCCCTAGACTGTAATCTAGGGGTAATTTTTACTTATTTAGTGGTTATGCTAATGCTGTAGACCAGAAGATTTGTAAACGTTCTGGACGTAACAACATAGTGCCATAGTACCATTGAATTGACCAGAAACCAGTCTTACCATATGGCTCGTCTCTAGTAGCATTTTCAGCACTTGGCATCTTAGTGATAATCTTAAACTTGTGTTGCTTACCGTCAGAACGGAAACCAATAGTAGTAAATGATTCATCACCAATTAACATAATAGGATAAGCATTATACTTACCGTTAGTAGATTGATACTTAACATCAGATGATGCGTCAGCACCCTTACCAGCATGGAATAACATTTCAGGTACTTCTACAATACGGAACTTGTAAATACTACCTACTTCACCCTTCATTAATTGAACACCTGCAGCGTATTGATGTGCTGGAGTAAATGCTGGATTTCCATGATAATCTAACATATGCATAAATGTAGGTAACATATCACGACCTACTGCTAATACCCAACCACCATCAATAGTCTTAGTATCAATATTACGAGAACCTGTGAAAATTCTAGTCTTAGTAGGTACTCTATCTTCTGATAATCTCTTAGCCCACTTAACTAAGTCATCGTATGTAATTTCACTATCAGCACCCTTCATACCAGATAAGTCAGTAGTAGCACCGTGGAATACGTTACATTGACAAGCATTAATTAAGTCAATTTGTAATACGTCTTCTACAATCTCATTAGCTGCTTTCATAGCTTCATCAAAGATATGAGTCTTTAATTCTGTATCAGAATCAAAAATAAATTCATCTTCAGTGAATTCCATGAAGAAACCTAAGTGAGCAATAGTACCTTGAATTTCTGAACGAGTAGTACCTACACGGTTATATCTACCACCAGATTCACCTAATACAGGTAATTTACCCATAATAGTAGAAATATCCTTTGATGAACCGTATAAGTTACCACCTTCATAGTAAGCACCTGTAGCATCAATACCTTGGTCATTAATGTTACGATCATCTAATAATGGGTAGTAAACGTATTGTTTAATTACCTTACCAGTATTTTGCTCTAAATTACGTACTGTAGCAAATTGTTGGAAATATTGTTCCTTAGCTGCTTCAGTTAAAGCATGACGGTAGTAATAGAATTCCTTAAATTGATTAGACTTCCATGAATCAGAATCTGTAGGTGAACCACCATTAATTGATGAACCACCTGCTAAGTTAGCATTTTGTTTGTCTGTAAAACCAGCATTATTACCACCACCATAGCGTTGACCATTATATGGGTTTGTATAAGCCACTCATATTATTCTCCAAATAATTGTTTTAAGTTGATTTGTGCAAATTCCTCGTCTGAACAAGTAAGAGGATCATACATCATAGGATTACTTCTACCTGTTGAACGAGAGTTAGTACTTTTAGCAGAATTTTTCTTCTGCTGTAATTGTTGCTGTTGGTACTGTTCAGCATATGCTTGTTGCTGATAACCATATTGTTGTTGCTGTTGCTGTTGTTGTGCTTGAGCATATTTCATATTGTAGGATAATATTTCATTACCAACAGCAGTATAAGCATCATAAAAATTCATACCATCTACACTAGCGTCACCAACAATCCTACGGTGCTCTAATTCGTTCTGGATTTGGTCATATAAACCAGATTCCATATGTTCATTTAAACGTAATAGTAGGTCAGGATTGTTACGGAATTTTGCCTTACTGTCATCATCTAAATCAGTAAGCGTAGTAAATAAGCGTTGAAAGTTAGGGGAGTCTTTAAGTGTTAATTCGACATCTTTCAATCTCATTTCTGCGTCTGATATAGAATAATTAGTAGGAGTATACTCAGGCGAATTGTTTTCCTCGTCACCATACATATTAGGAGATAATTCAGAGATATCTATATTTCTTTCCTTTATTAACTTTGCTAATGCTTTGGTATTCCCATTGAATAAATCAATAGCATAACCTAAGTTATCACCTAACATATTCTGGTTTTCTAGGATTTGTAGTTCCTTTAAACGAGGTTTTAAAGCTTGCTGTTTCTTAGTATAATCAACCCCCTTTTGCATCAAGGATATAACTTCATTCGAGTCCCTAACTTGAATTGTTTTACCACTTGCTTTAAAAGGTGCAGTAATTTTTTCATACTCTGATTTATAGTCAATATATGGCTCTCCTACGCTCTCAGGATTATCCATATCTTCACTATTGTCAGTAGGGGTAGCTTCATCCCCATTATCATTATATTGCTCATTTAGAGCCTCATTTATAGCTTCTTCCGCTTGTGTAGGAGTGGAAGCCAAAAAATCATCATCTGATAAATCATCAAAAGTGAATACTTCTTCTTCGTTATACACTATTCAGTTTCCTCCTCTGAATCCATGTTATCTCTAGCATCTAATGCTCTCTCATATTCACCTTGTGACATTTGTAGGTAGTAGTTAAATGCACTAATACCCATTAATTCATCATCTAACATTTTACGCATTTCTGGTTGTCTTGTAGTTACTAAACCATGTACCAAGTTATTAGCATACTCGTCTAAATAACCCTCTAAAATTAATTCCTTAAAATCAGGGTTATTCATTAATCTTTGTAGCTTTTCACCACGTTCAATGATTTTATGTAATTGCTCAATATTTACCATTATTTACTTTCCTTTTTACTAGATTTATCAAAACCTCCAAAAGCATACTTTAGAGCTAATTCTTGAGCTGACTTATCAGCTTGAGCCTTAGCTTGAGCAGCCTGGATTTCCATATTCTGTTTATGCTTAACACCTTGAATTTCTTGTAAGTAGTCTAAGTTATGCTTTTCAGCTAATGCTCTATTAAGCGTATTCTTAGCTTCATTCATATCCATTTCCATTTGTACTTCCATAGGTCTTACTTGAGCATTTACAGCTTCAGTTTGAGCCTTAGCAGTATTAAGCTGAGTATCAGCACCAAGTTTTTGAATTTCTGCTTGTACTTTCTGTAATTGAGCTTCTACTAACTGTACTTGTAATTCTTTTAGCTTCTCAGCTACAGGATCTGGTTTAGGTTCAAAATTAGCAATTCTTTCAGCTAATTCTGGCATATGCTTTAAACGACAAATCTCAGATAATACTATCTGAGAAAAACTTGGATCTACATTATTACCTACAGTTTGTAGAATAAAGGATAATTCTTCACTCTTAGCGTTATCTTGTTCTGCAGTACTAACGTCTAATGCTAGGTCAAAATTACCTACTAAATCATCCCTACGTACTTCTACAAAATCTTGGTTAGTAATTCTAATAACTTCTTGTTCATTTAAGAACTGAGAATTCATAGCAATAATCTTTTTAGCTATTTGAATTAAACCATCTGCTAATCTTCTTAGGATACCCATTTCACGCTTACTAGCAGCGTCTAGAACACCTCTAACACCAGTAGCAGTTTTACCTAACTGATCACCACTAATACCACCAGAATACGCTTTAACACCTGTTAATGCTTCAGCATCATTTTCCATAAGTTGTAATAGTGTTAGAGCAGATTGTGGAATTTCTGGATAGGTATGTTGGAATATAGCATTAGCAGGTGGCATAGTAGGGTTAAACTCATAATCTAACCCTTTATCAAATCTGTCTTTATTGACAGTATCTAAAGTACCTTTTGCTATACCTACCTGGCTATTAGCACTTCTACCTAATAAGTCAATCATACCTCTAGTTAAAGCACCTATAATTTCCTGATTTTCTACTAATAAGGCACCATCAGGTTCACCATATAGGTCATTAGGTACTGGTAGATAGCTTACAAATACAAAAGGAGGTTTTTTGTCTGGGAATGGATTTTCTTCTAATCTTATCATTACATCCCCAATCCAGGTAGCAACAATAGGTACTTTAGTACCATCACCATGGATATCCCAATTTCCCCAGTACTCATATGCAGTTAATTTTTTACGAGCTGGATCTCTGAAATTGTCTCCATGGATATCATATCTATCTGTGCGTTGGATATTATTCTGTATAGCATCTAAATTCTGATATCTACCATCAGCTATTAAATCTGCCTTACAGGTATCAAACACATAGATAACAAATTCTGCTTTATCAAAATTACCTAAACAGCTAGGATCTACAATTATATCTCTATAATCACATACCTCTACTGTAGGTCTATTAATTACTCTGGTTTTTTTCTTCATAGAAGAACCAGTAGATTTTGGCATATACATAGCAGGAGGTACAGCATCTACTTGCTGTTGAATATCCTGCATAATAGCTTCCTGACGTTGTTGTAATTCTTCAGGATCCATACCATTCTGTTGAGCTATTTCTAACTGTTCTTGAGCTTGAGAAACCAGTTGGTTCTGCAATTCTTCCTTACGTCTAGCAGTCTCATTTTCTGATACTTTGATAGCGTCTATCCACTCTATAGGGATCGTTTGAACTACATGAGGATCTTTAGATTGTTTAGCTATTCTGTTAAATTTAGCTACATTAAAAATATCTTCTTGGTTAATTTCTTCAATAGTATAGGAAGGTTTATTATATTCAAAATCATAGGAAAAT
This sequence comes from Lachnospiraceae bacterium, assembly GCA_017381055.1. Lineage (GTDB taxonomy): Bacteria > Bacillota > Clostridia > Lachnospirales > Lachnospiraceae > SVEL01. Next base: position 26,286 of record JAFOCU010000305.1, on the reverse strand, counting down.
TCTTCCCAACCAGTTCTTAGAATAGCAGTACCTGTATCTACTGCAGTACGAATATAGGTATCAATAAGATTTACTCTATTAATATCTACAGTAAATTGGTGGTTAAGTAATAACTCATTTTGTTTAGCTGCGAAACTGTCTTCATAAGTAACAGGCGTTACCTTAAATAATTTATCATTACTTAAGAAAGGTTCTGATAACGCAGCATATCTCCACTCTGCTTGTTTACGTATAAGCTTAGGTTGTATTGAAGAACGCTTACGAGATTTTTTAAAACTAGTTTTACCTAATAAATTATAAATGTAGCCATCTACCCTATCCTTATGTATACTATGAGCAGTTAATGCACTAGTATAGTCTTGTTTAAGGTCAGCAACTTCTGGAGCATTAACCCAGTTAGTAAGAGGTTTAGGTTGAATATTTAATTCTAAATCTAATTCTGATTCCACTACAAATCCCAAAAATAATTGGGGATATATTTAACATAACTTTATTTTATGCGTCAAGGAGCATATATGAAAATTAAGCCATTAGTTGAAAATTTTATAGCACCAGAAAGAAAAAATAACTCTGCTGGTATAGATATATTCCTACAAAATGATATTACTTTGCAAGTGGGTAAAGATAATATTATTGGTTTAGGTTTTGCATCAGAATTCCCAGAAAACCAGGTAGCATTACTAGTACCTCGTAGTGGTGCAGGTATTAAGGGTATACAATTACGAAATACTGTAGGTGTTATTGATGCTGATTATAGAGGTGAATGGTTAGCTCATATTACTGTAGATGAAGTAGGTACTAATGCTTGGGGTAATACTATGGAGTTCAAGAGAGGTGATAGATTATTACAAGCTATTATGTTACCTGTTATTACAGATAAACCAGAAATAGTAGAAGAATTATCTGATACTACTAGAGGTGAGGGTGGTTTTGGATCTACAGGAGAATAGTATGAGTAACGTATATGTAAAGGATATTAGTCATTATAACAAACTTGATATTTATAGAATATTAGCTCTCTATGAGGTAAAGGATCCATGTATACAACACGCAGTAAAGAAGTTATTATGTGCTGGTTTACGTAATGGTAAAAAACCTCTTCAACAAGATTATGAAGAAGCTATAGAAAGCATCAAAAGAGCTTTAGAAATGATTGCTGAAGATTCTGTAGTATAGTTATAGGGGGTATCATTGGATACCCCTTAAATCATTTAATTTTAGGGATAAAACGTGAGAGATGCAGTATTTCTAGCACAACCTATGCTAGATAAAAACTATGATGAATTATTTACTGATCGTAAAAATAAAACCAGAGAATTAGAACGTATGGGGTATATAGTAGTAAACCCAGGTTTAGTAGAGGATGTTAATATATGCCCTAAAGCCTTAGTAAAAACACTTAATTTACTAGTAGGGGCAAATTGTGCTTATTTCCTTAAAGGATGGAAGTTTGACAAGTTATGTGCTATAGCTAATGCTATATGTGCAGAGTATGGAATTAAAGCTTATTATGAGGATCCTTCAAAAGAGTGACAATACCTGAATTATTTAGTATATTGGCTTTTTGCAGTAGTTTCTGTATTTTAATAATTAACATTCTTCAACTGATTACTATGCGAAAAAGGAAATAATTATATGCCTGATAAAGAGAAGCCAGTAGGTATTATATCCATAAGATATCCTGCTACAGAGACAATAGTACGTTTTCATAGAGATGATAATAATGTTTTATGGGTAGTAGGTGCTGATATATGCGAAATGATAGGTTTAACTAATATTAGCTATGTAGGTAAAAAATTAGGAGAAACCAAGAAAGAGTACATAAAAACTAAAGGTGGTAAACAAGCAGTACTATGGTTTTCTATGGAAAGTATAGAAAAACTCTGTAGAGAATATACAGCTGTTAGTGTCCTGAATTGGATTAGGTTTTCTGCTCTAATGATACCTATGAAATTTAAAGGTAATGAGTATGTATTCAAAGATCCTATTATAATTGAGAGAAGTACCCTATCTAAGATGTTAGATGTAATGGAAGAACTACATATTCAAAATGTGATCTAGCTCACAAATTATAATTACAATAAATATCCCATATTTAACTATAATGAGAAATAATTAGAACCGTAGAAATGTCTCTACGGTTTTTAATTTTAAGGAATTTATAGTGGGCGAATATGCGTCTAAAGGTGTAGCTGGTACAGGCTTAGGTTTAGGTATTGCAGGTACTGCGTTAGGTTTATTAAATGGCAATGGTGGTAATGTATTAGGTGGTTTATTAGGTGGTGGTTCTACCAATAGAATGTCAGAGTTATTAGCTGAAAATTCTATGCTTAAATCTGAAAACTATTCTGATAAGGTAGCTAAGGAAGTATATGCTCAAACAGTAGCAGATAATAATGCTTTAAAGGAAGAGATGTTTAATTTTATTAAACCAATTTCAGACCAAGTAGTACAAAACCAAGTAGACAGTGCCGTATTAAAAGCACAGATTGAAAAGGACAAAGAGATTGCTAAGTTACAAATGGAAAATTGCTGTTGTCAAATTAACGGTAAGATTGACATGGTAGCGTCTACTAGTGCTTGTGGTATTGCACAATTAAATAATATTGTATCTAATATCACTAAGACTATTGTACCTATCAGTTCAGTATGTCCTCAACCGATGCCACAATTCAATTCATGGAGTGCTCCTACAACAACTACCACAACTGGGGGTTAGTAGGTGAATATTACTACTGAGGATATTGCTAGAGGTATTACCACTTGGATAGAAAAGGACTTACTAGACAAGGGTAATACCCTCCAAAAAGGAATAACAGTATTTATCTATTTACAGTCAAAACCAAGAATTCAAGGTATGGTGGATAATCTTAAGTTCTTTGCTGATGACGGTGTATTAGATAGTACTGAATTAAAGAATAACATAATATCTGCTCTAGAACACATAGGTGGCCACTACACAATACCACTTATTGATTACAATCTAGACAAGCAAGATATTACTAGAATATTTAATTATATAGAGGATTAGTGAAAGAGATCAGTGAATATAATAACCATGATTGTGAATTGGCTAAGGAATACGCTAAGAAAATGGCTTTAGCAACAATCCATAAAATTTATAAAGAAAACCAAGACGATGAAAAGTTATCCTATGATGACTTACATAGCGTTAAAAAAGCTCTACAAATCATTGTGATGTTGCACTAGTATATTTATTGGGGTACTATTAAGTACCCCTTTATTTTGGAGTATTTAGTGGAAAATCGTAATGATAAATTTCGTAGTGTACGCTATGGTAGCGTAGAATGGTATAGATTAATTGAAGAATTGGTAACTGCTGAAGTTGCTGAAAAGGATGTTAAAACATCTCCACAATATGGTATTACTACAAGTGTTAGTGGTAATATTGTAGGAGTAGTTAAGACACCTAAACAATTAAAATCTGCATCACCTACTACATTAATCTGTAAGGGTACATTAGAAAATATACTTGAATCTTTAGTAGTAGAATTGCCTGATGGTACTGAAGCTAAATTAAAGATTAAGTAATTATAAAAAAAAAATAGGAAGCTATTTAAGCTTCCTTAATGAACGAACGGACACGACATATTGAAATTTTGAAATATTGGATGCGAATGAGGGAGTCGAACACCTCAGCTACGGCTAGTGAGACCATTATGTTACCATTACACCAATTCGCTATTTCAAGAAGTATATTCATGATATTAAACTATATAAGGCTTGTCAAGTGAATTTAGTAACAATTAAAGGAATTATTAGAGATTCTACAAGTAAACCAGTAAATACTGGAATTATTAGTATTTACACTAGAGGATTAAGAACTGAAGTAAAGGTAGATAAAGAAGCTATTTATCATTTTACCTTACCAGAAGGATTCCATAGGATACATTTACAATATACCCCAGATGATACAGAAACAGTATTAGGTACTGTTAGAGTATTACCTGAGGATTTTAATAGAACATACTCTTTATATGAGTATATCAGAATAAGGGGTACTGAGGCATTTTGATACTCTTAGGATTTCATGCATATTCCATCTTTCAGGATATGCTAATCCTAAAGCTTTAGTAACAAATTCTAAGTTACCTATTGATAATTGGTCAGCTCTCTTGGGTTGACCAATATCTTTAGTAAGACTACCTGCAGTACCTTCTACTGACTTAAAATATTTAATAATATTCTCTGGGTAGTAAATCCAGTTAATTCTCTGGATATCTGATTCCTCTATACCAATATCATATACCCTTACACCAGCTCTCTCACTACTCATAAAAGTAGGAATACCATCAGTAGGTTCTTCATTTATGATAGCTAATCCTATATGACCATATTGGTTACCTGTAAATATTTGGGATATCTTACCAAATATATCATTAGACTTATCAGCTACTAGGTATAAACCAGGAGTAGTATAACCATCTAATTCTACTGGTTTAAGCTCTTCTGGTTTCCTATGAAGATTAGGTGCTAGTGTAGGATGTAAGAATGTACACTTAACATTCACTAATTTTATCCTTATTTTCTTCATCCCTATGAATATAATCATAGGCAAATTTTAAGTCATTATAGTAGGCTAGTTTACAATGGTCTACTTGCCAAAAGAACAAGCTATTTATAAACTTATACCATAGCTTATTTAGTAAGCTTCTGTTACGGTAAAAATAAGCTTCACCGCTTAATGAGTTATTAGGGTTGTTACTATCAGTTAAAATAGTATTAGCTAATTGACTTAAGCAACTACCAATACAAACTAGGTAATTTTTATTCAGATACTTCACTTTCATTCTCCCAATTATTAAAATTTAACATTTCAAATTGTATTTGATAATTTTCAACTTCTTCGATTGTTTTAAGTGTACTTATTTGATATTCCATTTGCCACTTTTGATTATAAAGATGAATGGCATTTATAGAGATTTCTCTTTTTATAGTTGTTAGATCTTCCAAAGAAACATTAGCATGAATTACATTATCATAATCTCTAAATGTAGTTACACCCACCTCAATCAAGGTATCTATATTTCTTTTAGCTTTAGGGTCTGCGTTAATTCTAAACCCCAAAGAACTTGTTAAAAACATATCTTTATTTTCTGTTTGTTCAAAACGAGATGCTTGAGAGCTTAATTCATTTAGTTTTTGTTCTCTTAATTCTTCTAGTGTTTTTTCTTTAACATACTTTTCTACAATCTTAAAACCATCATCGCATTTTTCAAAAGTTAGGTCATTGTCAGTAACATATTTGCTTACACGTTCACCTTGACAATCTACAATCTTACCCACATAAAATTCTTGTTCAACTTGCCATTTATTGTCCTTGAAAACTAGAATCTCATTATCTTTCAAGCTTGTAAGATCTGGCCTTTCTGTAGTCGAAAAAGGAGGTACTAAGTACACATTCTTACCTTGAGCCTTTGTTTCTAAAGGGTCTAAATATCCTTCTTGCTCTTTAATGAATTGCTTTGTTTTTTCATCATATAAGTAATATTTCATTAGTCTCTCCTTAGTATTTTATACAGATTAAACAAGTTAAAGCTGGTGGTTGAACGGTTGAGGAATTACCGTAAATTGAGTTTGACAGGGAAGCATTGAGACCTACACTACCACATCCGATATTCGAAGATGCTGTAGCTTGTATAGCCGCGTCTGGTGCAGATATAAATGGGGGACCAAAAGCACTACTTGTAACATTAACACCTGCTAGCAGGGTAAAAGCACCAGTATTTCCTGTAATATTAGGCAGCCCTGCATTTTTAACAGTTCCACTTGTTGTACTACCTTGTAAAAATCTATCTGTTAAATTAGGTAAGTTAAAAGTAGTTGAACCATTACCACTTCCGTATTTAGTACCTATAACAGCAAATAAGTTACTATAAGTGGTTCTTGAAATTGCACTACCATTGCATACTAAGAATCCTGTAGGTGCTTGACTACCGGCGAATTGTATATAAGATCCAATAGGTAAACTACTTGTTAAGAAACCAGAATCGTTAGTCAACTGACTAGTCTTAGTTGGTACTGTAATATCAGCTGTTACATCAGTATTAGAGTTAGATGTGAATGTAGCTACATTAGTGCCATTCTTTTGGATAGTAAGAGTTTTATTATATACGTTAGGAATAGTTGGTTTATTAGATAAGTCATTATAACTACCACTAGTTGCTACTGTAGAAAAGTTAGGCTTATCCTTAATATCACTCCAACTTACACTAGTAATAACTCCACTAGAACTAGTCAAAAATCCACTATCATTGATTAACTGACTTGTCCTAGTAGGTATGGTAGGGAAATCAGTAATATCTTTAACTACGTGAGTATGAACACTATTGGCTTTATTACCTATTTGATTAGCTACTGTAGTAGCAAAGTTAGGATCATTACCTAAAGCATCTGATAACTCTTTTAACGTATCTAATGTTTCAGGAGCAGAATTAACTAAACCAGAAATCTTAGTATCTACCATACTCTCTATATCAGATATAGGAGTATGTATATCACTATCATTTATATGGGTATCTAAGGTAGTAGTAATACCATTTATAGTAACAGAATAACTATCTATTAAAGCTACAGTATCATCTTTTATTAGCTTATATAGGGTAGTAACACCATTACTATCCAGATATTCATAGTAATCTTCCACGTTCTACAGCCTCTCTAATCTTTTCATCACTCAATGGTCTAGAATAAATATTATTAACTACAGTAGTAATATCATTAAGTATCTTAAATACACCACCACTACTCATAGCATTAGTACTACCCTCTATAGCTTCATTCTCTATTACTGGTTTACCTGCTAAATCCTTGTAATTACCGGTATGTGCTACTTTAGCTAGAATAACTTTATCCATTTTGTTATCAATAGCTGTTTTTATAGCTCTATTAATTACTGCATTATCAGTAAGAGCTAACTCTGTATCTATTACTGGTTTATTGATAAGATCATCATAATTACCAGTTCTAGCTACCTCTGATAGAGTGGTAGGATCAAATTCCTCTGGTATGACAATAGCATCTATTCTATTAGATAGCTCTAATTCTCTCAGAATGGCTCTATTTTGCTCATCAGTGATTTCCTGGTATAAGTTATCACGGAGAGTCTCCAAATGCGTTCTAAGGCTCTCAAATTCGCTAGAATTGATATTCTCAAAATCAATGGTCTTGAGCTTATCTAAAAATTCCCTATCTTCAGTAGATAAATGTATTTCTGACTTAAGTAAATGGTCTTGTACTACATCTACATTATCAATAAGGGTAATCTTATTAGCTATGCCTACAAGTAGTGGCAGGTTATCTGCCACATACTCTACTATGTCATACGCAGAGTTTAATTGCCTATTGATAATTGCAGATTTACCTAAGGTATTAACTCTGACAGCCACTTACTATTCCTTAAAACTAGTTGTTTGTCTATTGGTACTTCTACCGCTATCTATGGTACTAACCCAAGATTTATGCTGTACTAAACTAGGGTAGTGTTGTACATAAGATAATCCCTCAATATTTAAACAATGCTTAATTAGAACATCTTGATTCATTCTATGGATAGGATATTGTTTTAAGAATGGTTCTGACATTTCTACAATTAATCTACAAATATCTACAGGAATATACAAGCACTGATTCCATAGGAATTTAATACCTGATAATTTCTTAGTAACTTTACTATTTGACATATTATAGAAATTAATTAAGTCAGTAGGATACTTACCAATAGCTTTCTCCACCTTAGACAAAAAATCAGTACATAGTTCTACATCATCTTCTAAAACCAGTAAGTCTTCATCTAGTTCTATAGCCTTTTTACAGATATCAGTAAAACCTATAACACTGCACTTTAGGTGATTAGCAGTGAATACTTCACCCTCAATAGCATTAGCTAAATTAGTAGCATTATCTAATCTTTCTTGTGATGCATTATCTACAGTTAATATAATTTTAAGCACAATTTACTCCTTATATATAAGCACTACCTATAGGAACATATGAATGTAGATAATTATTATCCTCAATATCAACAACATCATCCATAATAGTATCGTAAAATTTAAGAGTGAAACCGAATGTATTATGGGTTAGAGACTCCTTAGTTGGTACTTCAACAGGTTCATGTTTTTCGAAGTCTACATAAGACATAGTAAGTGCTTCTTCCTCTGTAAATATAAAGTACACTACATCATCAACTATCTTAGTGGCTTCTTTCCGTGTTTTAGTTCCGTAACAATACAAACTAAACTTACCAGGATCACGATACCAAGTACCCTTAAATTTTACCTTTAATGTATATGGGGTAAGCACACCTTCTACCACACCTTCTGGTGTAGTATAATCTGGTGTTTCTGGAGTAGGTGGTTTTGGAGTTTCTTCTGGTTTATCTCCTATCTCTGTAGTACATTGTCTTACAGTTTCTAAGAATTCAAATGTCATAGGTACAGGTTCTATACCATTATCTATATGCTTATAGTAGTATACTTTAGCAGTATCTTGGGGTATATCTGAAGTTAAGTCAGAATATATTGTACGATATTCAGCTGCTAACGATAGAATAATCTTATTGGTAGCAGGCCATTTATCACCAGAGTCTCTGTAAATTCTTGTACCATTAGTTTTGGTTAACCCATGAACAGATGAAGAATTTTCAGTATTATACTGAGATAATCTATTGTGTAGTTGTATAAGGATATACTTTTCATGCCCTATAGGGTGACTATAACTATCTTCAGCATCAGACATAGAGTATGGGAAAGCATACTTATACCCCTCGTCAGTTTTACCCAAATACATTAAAGGGAATTGTTTTGGAATATCTGCTGTTTTATCATATCCCTCATAAGTTATTACTGTCACCTCAGTATTTTTAATTATTTCTGCTACCTCAGTATCAGTTAATCCATTAGCAGTACTATCTAATGTGATATAAAAATAAGTAGGTATAAGTGTTTTTTTAACCCAGGGACACTTACAACCACCCTCTGGAACTGGTGCTTCTACAGAAGGAGCTTTTAAAGCTTCTAATACTTGGAAATAAGCTTCTTTAATTTCTCCCCAATGTTCGTTAATAAATAAAATATCATCTTGATCATGTCTTAATTGATGTGGTGTGTAAAAAGGTCTCACTATTCATTTTCCCATCTAACAAATTCAAATTTACCAGGTGTTTTTTGTTCAATAATCCATCTAGTATGCCCCATAGTGTCTGCCTTATCAAATTCTACTGTACAAGTACTAGGCTCTACACATCTATACACAGCATAAGGTGGAGATGGAGGTGTGATTGATTCCCCAAGTATATAGTAGTCAGTATCAACACCTACTAACTGGTATGCTGAATATTCTTGACCTACTACAGAAGTCCATGTACGATGATCTTCGGCAATTTTTTCAAGATAAACCAGATTTTCATAACCATTATAGTGCTTATCTACCTTAGCTTGTAACTTAGCTACAGCAGCAGCTAAACTTGTAGGACTATTAAGCTTATCTACTACCTCATTAATAGCATTAATTCTATTGGATAACCCTATAAGCTTATTTTCATAGTAAGCATAAATACCACCTGATGTTACTGGATTAATGCTACCAGGGATAGGCTGAGTATCCCACATAACTTCGCCTAATTCTGCAAAATTACCAGCAATCTTCATAATGTAATATACAGAGTAGAATGAAAGTCCTAAACCCTCTAAGGAGACACCATGACTACCTATAACATTAATATCACGATTATTTGAAGCTCCTACAATAAACTTATCTCTCATATCAGGAGTACCATTAGTACCATCACATATTACCCAACCCTTAGGTATATCTTTAAATGTCCATACAACAATACTACCTCTAGGTAAAGCTGATAATTTAGTGATTTCTTCCGCAGTAGGTATCCTATCTAGGATTTCTTGTTTTAGCTTGTCTAATTGCTGTTTTACGAAGCCTACAGAACTAAGACTATTATCACCCCCATCTATCTCTATGAATCCATCCTCAGTGAAACTTAAGCCTAATTCTTCTAATGTATAAATAGATAGTTGTTTAAAACTATCAAGAGTAACTATAGACTTAGGATTACCACCTTGTTGGATTGGTACTGGAGTAGGTGCTACAGCAGTAGCTATATACTCGTCAGATATGAATAATCCTAATACTTGGTCATCTACCCTTAGTTGAATACCATGATTAAAGTTCTCTTTCTTTACAGGCTCTATAACACCTATAACGTTACCTGCAGCATCAGTGAATTTAATAGGAGTACCTGTAACAGAACTAATATCAATTTCACTAGGATAATCAATATTAGACGTAATAGTAATATCTTTTAAAAACTTATAGAATCCCTCAATAACAGCATCTTCTGTTATGGTAGGGAATTTCTCATGAAGTTTCTCAAAGAAGTCAGTATGTAGTCTCACTACACAAATCCTCTCATAATTAACTTAATATTAGAATTAGAGCTTTCACTCTGTAATAGGTTATTAGCTTCTACATTACTACATAGTTTCTCATACCTATTCTCATATAAACCAGATAAACTAATACCTTCTTGGTTTTGGATAGTAATATACGCTTTACTTGCTATATAGCTACATAAGGCTTCTTCTAAGCAAGCAGGTATATCTATCATAACATTCTCATAGTCTTGTACTTCTGGATCAATATAAGGGTGTCTAGCTCTATATATGAAAAATGCAGTATCTCCCTCTTGAGAGTTAAATATCTGTACTGAATTATATGACGGTAAGAACCATGATCTAAGATCATTCTGATCGTTTAAAGGTACTGGTTCACCATACTTATTGTAAGCACTAGTAACTCTAATAACATCATCTTGGAATGGTTCTTCTTCAGAGTCAATAATATACTTATATGGCTCTAAACTAGCTTTATTTGATCGTGCATACTTGCTAGATATATGGTAGGTAGCAATATGGGGATGTTGCTCTATAATTAGCTGTTTTTCGCTTATGGGAAATCTACTATAAAGTTGAATTAAAGCAGAATTAAGGTATGTGATAATAGCTGGAATTTTCTCTTCATTAAAGTAATTCATATTAGCTAATTCACCATACCTTAAGGTATCAAGTAATTGTTTTAAGTTCACTAAAATCCTTAAACTAGGTATGACTCGTAGTCACTATCTTCAGTAATATTACTGGTGAAGAATGCCTTAGTAAAGGGGTCTTCACTACTTACTTCTTTAGGTTCTATTAGAGTCTCTGCAGATGGTTTCCATAACATCATACTACCTAACATACTGATAGTATCAATACAGTCATCATGCTTACTTCTAAAACCACTAGCACTAGCTAATGATAGTTCATCCATAAATTCTATCATTCTAGGATCATCTTTAAGATCTTCTGGGAACCAGAATTTGTGTAACTTGAACCATGGTAAAACAGTATTAAATCTAACTAGTTTATTAGTGTTAGGTCTAATACCTAATCTAGTAGAGTCTTTTTCACTAGCTATATTGATAAAGTTATTTCTACGTAAGCATTCTTGTTGAATAATATTTATAAAACCACCTTGTTGTCCTGTAATTTCTATGCCAACACTTACTGGTTTATAAACTTGATTGAATAGGAATAATTGGTCAATACTCTTATCAATAGTCTGACGTCTTACAACACCATCTACCCAGAAGAAATCACCATTATTAGAGTATGCCCATACAGATATTACTGAAAAGTCTGCAGATGTCTTATCGCTAACTGCAAAATCAGTAGTAATATAAAAATTAAAGTTACCTTTTCTTCTGAGGACATCTTGTCTATCATACCATTGAATTTCTGTCTTAGATACCAAACGATCTTCATCACTCATAATCCTTAACATAAGTTCTTGGTTAAAGGCTGCTACGTTACCAGTTTTAAGAGCAATCTCATATTGCTCTTTTACATAGTCATAATTAAATCTGTCTTCCCATGAACCATAAAATTCCTCTCTAGTACAAGGGAATTTCTCACATACAGGGAATACATTAACGTTCCATGCTCCTGATTCTACAGCCTTATATAGAGGATCTTTCTTATTAAATGGAGTACCACACCATACAATCTTATGTTTCTTAGGGTGTAAAGCGTGCATAACAGCCTTATAGACTGTATTTTCTATGTTAGATATCTGAGTCTCACTCTTAGCATCTTCATCAGATAATAAGTCATCTAGGATAGCTAATTGAGGTCTAGTACCTTGTTTTTTAGTACCACGAATACCTGTTTTAGCACCAAATCCATTAACTTCTAGAGTATGCCCACTAATATTAGTAAATATCCAAGAATTATCAGTAAATGATATTTTAGGAAGCATCTTTTGTAAGAATTCAGAGTTATTATAACGTACTTCTAGGTTCTTTCTCATACTCTTAACCCCATTCTCCATAGAGTCAGAGATATAAAGTATGTAGTTTAACTCACCAAACCCTGGTAAATTACCATATACTGCCATATACAGAATGCCATATTCTCCGAATAAAGTCGTATTGTGAGTTACTATTACATCCTCAGTTAAGAAAGAATGAGTATCTGAGTCTACAGCTAAACACCTACTAGGTCTTAATTCTATTGGCTCTATTGACTCAATAGCTACTCTGCTACCTGATTTATAGGAGTTATTAGGTACCCATAAATTAGCTTTTCTCTTTAGTTTAAAAGGACAATAATTAGCTAAATTTACAGTTACATGATAATAACCTTGGTAGTCATTAGTATGGTGAGTAATACTTGAATAACCACCTAAAGACTTAACTATATGCTGTACACCTTTAGCTAAAGCTAAGGATATAGAAGTAAAGCTACAATTACCCTTAGGAGATACAGTACCATCAGTATCCATTAAACCTCTTAAACACTCTAATCTCTGGTTTATAGAGCCAAATAGAATATCATCAGGTATAAACTTATTAATTCTTGTAGGAGTACCTAAATACCACTTAGTTAACCCACCCATACCTAAAAGTCTAGTAGATAAGGTATCAGGATGTCTCTTATCAGAATATACTGTTTGATACTCATAAGGCATATAAGATAATATTTCAGGTAAATCATCTTTATGACCTGTAATACTTACCATACCTGATTTAGCATCAATACTACCATCTCCTAATATAGCTCCTAGTGTATAAGAATCTATAGGACAGTCTTTTTCAGGGAAATCTACTTCTTGAGTAACTAATGGAATAAACCACTTATACTCTTTACCTGTAGTTTGTTTATCAGTAACAGTTCTATTATACAGAATACCCTTATCTAAGAGTTCTTTAGTAGTTAATTCGTACTCTCTAAACTCATTAGTCTTCTTAGAACCTACCCTTATAGTTGTTCTCTTTTGGACTATATTAATATGATCCTCAGAAACATCTAGTGTAGAACCGTCAGTAAGAGTAATTCTATACATAGGTTTCATAAAGGTTTCTGATATATGGGTTACTTTAGTTGGTTTACCATTCCTATCGTATATAGTATCACCTACTAGGATATTCTCTACAGGAGTAAATCCAGTAGGGGTCAATATCTTAGTACCAAACCCCAATGCTTTTGCCACCCCTCTATGGCATAGGTTAATCTGATTACCCTTTTTTATGAGGGTATCAAGCATTCTTAGGTGGGTAATAGGAGTCTTATTTTCCTCACCCTCTTTACCATTAACCTGTTTAATGAAATTAACAAAGTCTAATGCAAATGGGGTAGGGATATATGAGGAATAATCATGATAATTGGTCTCATTAAGGTAATCATCTACTGATTTCTTCACTAGGTACCTCAATGATTACTGGAGCATTAATAACATCTTCTAGATTAGCTCCACCTTTTAGAGCCTTAAACTGCATTTCTGCGAACTGACGAGTAGCAGATCTCAATTCTGCTATAACATCGGTATTATCAGTCTTAACATCTAGTTCCATTTTCTTTATTTCAGGTGGTCTTAGAGTATCAAGTAATGCCTTACCTGCCTGTACTCTAGCCATAGTACCATTCTTAGGGTTAATCATTATCTCCCTAAGGGTATTAATACTCTCCTGAAATACCTCTTGGTTTAGTATATGAGTAGGTATCATTAACCTCTCATATAACATAGTAACTAGTTTACTCTTATTGTAGGTACTAATAACAGAGTACATATCTTTCTCTGCATAATTAAGTACCATATCCTGATATCTATCAGGGAATACCTTAGAGTATGCTGCCTTACTACTCATACCCATAACCTTATAGGATACAAACCTTACAGCATCTATGTATTTATCTATCTTATACTTACCTTCCTTAAGTATACTACCATAGGTAACTAGATTATCTAGTATACCATCAGCATAATCCTTATCCTTAAGTACTAACTCTAACTTATCCTTAATACTATCGGATACAGTACCCTTATACTCAGAAGGTAACATCTTACTAAATTCTTCATTAGTCATACCATACTCCTTATATAAATAAGGACATCCTAACATAGTATATATAATAAATCAGTATCTCTCTCATAGTAATATATAATATATACAGGTAGGTATTCTTGATGGCTTTTTTAAAATAAAGAAACCGTAAAAGAAAAAAACGATGCCTATCGTAATTTCAGTGTAAATGCTTGTCAAGTCAAAATGTATCAAAAGTGTGAAGTAGATCACAATAAATATTAGTGTATGATGGTGGGGGTTACACCCCCATACCCCCAAACCAGAAAGAATCAATATCCCCAGAGGTAGGTTAGGTAGGGAGCCTTTAGGGGAAATTTTATAATTTAGTATGAATGAAGAATAGACTACAGCACACTACAGTACGGGGTATCCCCCCCCCATATTACACACTCAGTACCGTACTGCTTACTGGTACGAGTTAGTTATCGTTCACAGATGATATATTGTTTCAATCTATAGGAGTAAATATTATGTGGGAAACAGCTTATAGCATGATTAAGTATGTTAATCAATATGTAGAATGCACTGATAGAGTTGGTCTTCTTTACAAAATAGAGATTAAAGACTCTAATACAATAATATATTATGAATGGTCTCCATTAGGACCATACACCATCACATTAACAATAACAGGGTATGATAATATATATTATATCAACGATGAGTTATTAGTAATATAAATGGTAGAGGGATTATTCCCTCTTTTTTATTAGTATTTAGTTTACAGATGATAAATCATTTAGTTAATTAAGGAGTTGATTATGTCATGGATTAATGATTTAAAAGAAATCTTTGCTAGAACTGAGTTAGAGAAGAAAGTATCAGAAGCTCAGTTACAAGCTGAGGCTGCTTGTAAAATAGCTGCTAAAATGAATGATTTTAGAGATGAGTACTCTAAGGTTTCTGCTCATAAAGAAACCAAAGATATTACAGATAAGCTGCTAAAGAAGATAGAAATACTTTAGTAGCTAGAAAGAGGTAGAAATACCTCTTTTTTTTTTAATATTAGTATTTTTTAGTATTGTTATGTAGGAAGATATCTAGATACTCACGAGAATGCGTCAAATAAGCTGATAGTGAAGTAGATAGCTAAGGAGAGTGTAAATACCTTAGGAATGTGTTAGAACGCGAATATGAGCGTTTTTAAGCGTATTTCATGGGTGTGAGAGTATATGTGAGAGAGTGTAGGAGTCTCTCTGTATTTCTATGTTGTTTTTATTACTCACTCTATGCCTTACTGTGTAAGACTTTGCTTGCTATCAGGTATACCACTCTTACACGTATACCATACGTATACTTATCCCTATTCTAAAACACTTATATTTTATATGTTTACAGATGGTTAATAATTTAATTAGGAGAGTTAATTATGTTTGAATATAGACTAAATTATCATTGGGATACAGAGCATTGGACCTGTATTGCTTCTGGAGATATGCTTACAGATATAGATACATACATCAATAAACATCTTGCAGAAATGCAAGAAGCTATAGTAACAGGGGAGGAATACTTCTCTGTTATTCAGTATTATGATGGGGAGCCAGTTCGTAAATGGCAAGGCTCTCTAGAAGAGCTATGTGTGTATATTAGAGAGACAACTGATGATTGGCTATCTAAAGCATTCACATAATAGTTAGTTTATATAAAGAGAGTGAATAACTCTCTTTTTTTCTTTAAATAGATATATAACGGTATTTATTTATTTATAGTTATGAGGAATAAATATATGAGTTTTGATAAATATATGGGTAAAGAACATAGACAGCAATATAGAGGATCTAAAGCTGTAGATAGTACTTGCAGAAATCATGGTTCTTGTGATTGGTGTAGAGAGAATCGCACATACAGTACTAGAAAAAGATTAGAGAAATTTAAGCTTACAGATGGAAGACTAACATAGGGTTAGTCATTAATAGGAGAATACTATGCTTACTTTAGAGCAACAAATCAGTAATACTCAGTTACCTGATTACTGGGTATTAGAAATCCAGGACTCATTCATATTGAATATTACTAAAGATAACCCAGTAGATCTCTCACCATTTGGTGAGTATTGGGTTACTGAAATAGCAGTGGATCCTAAGAGCCACTTGTTAAAAATGTATATAATGAAGCCAAAACCAGAATGGTATGAATTCTGGAAGTAGACTAGGAATAAGGGAGAGAAATCTCCCTTTTTTATTTATTTTTTGCTTACTTATTTAGTTAGTTTATAGATGGTTAATTATTATAGGAGATTTAGATTATGTACTATAGTTATAAAGAATTAGAGGAACTTGATGATACTCTATATGATGACGACTTAGTTAATGCTTATATAGCAGAATATGAGTCATCACTACCAGTAAGTGATACTGATATTACAGAGGTAGAGGGATTCAGTGATGATGCTCTATTTGAGCCATTACGTGAATTATTAGAGGATTAAGATTATAAAGAGCTAGAAATAGCTCTTTTTTTTTATACATACAAATATGTAGTTAGTTATGTATACAATGCGTCTGCCCACCACGCACTCACTCACTCACTCACGAACAATAAGTATTCTCGTTTACAGATGGTAAATTATTTACCTAATGTTTATATCGCAAATTTAATATAAGGAAACCAAATCATGGAAAACAATGCTTTAAATAATTTCAATCAAGCTGCAGCAACTTCTTCAGAAGAGAAGAAAGTAAACAATGTTTATTTAAATTTGAAGGTTAAAACCAAGTCTGGTGACACCAGAAGATTCAGCTTCTTACTATGCACTACGGGAGGTGGTCTAGAGCATAACAATGCTAGAAACATCGTTGCAGCAGCTCTAGAAAAGAGTAAAACAGAAAAGTTAGATGCTGTAAATAGATATCTAGAGTCTATCTTTGTAGGTAGTGTAGAAGAAGCCAAGTGTTCATTGTCAGGCATTCAATCTGCTGCTAAAGACTGGGTAAACGACTTCTAGTCTAGGTTAAATGAACTCCCTCTGTTGAGGGGGTTCTAACCCTTTTTTTGAGGGTCTTCACTTAAATAATTATTTAGCTAGTTAGCTAGCTAGTTAGCTAGCTAGTTAGATAGTTTACAGATGGTTAAATATTATCAATCACAAATTAATAGGAGTAAAAATCATGGATAATAAAACTATGGACAATATGGCAAAACATTTAATGAATTCAGGTTATGAAGCTGTACCAGCTTATGCCATTAGTCCAGACCATTTGGAAAGCATCCTCCAAGAAGTGGATGAATCAGGTACTACAGTTAATCCTCTACTAAAGGTTAATCTAAGTCCTATTGGAGGTAGTAGATTACCTTACGTATTTATGCCACCAAAGACTGTCAAGAAACGCTTATCTTGGAGTCTTAAGGGTAAGTACCATGGTAAGGATACTACTAAGGTATTCAAGCATATTGTGAAGAATACCACCTATACTATAGATAAAGATCTTTACGATACTACATCTATAGAAAGAGTACCAGATACTGAGAATCAGTATTTCAAGCACCTTAAGGAATTCTCTCAGTACCTAGATGAAGTAAGAGGTGATGATGGTAAATTACATATTCCATACTTCCTAGATTCTAGAGGTAGAATGTACTGGGGTGTAGATGAGATCTCACAGACCTCTCATAAGGAAATTAGAGGTTGTATCTTGTCTACAGAATACGTAGATAACAAGGTAGCAGAAAGAGATCTAGCTATAGCTATAGGTTCCTACATTGTAGGTGACAAGAAACTTGATGATGAAAAGTTCAATGCAGGTATTGCATGGAAGAATAATCCAGAAGAAGTAATTGTTGCTGAAGATGAAGCTATGGATAACACTGTAGCACAACTATGCTCACAGATGTTTGCAGATAAGGTAAACTGCTTTGTGTCTAAAGATGCTACTGCATCAGGTGCTCAAGTAAATGCAGTACTATCTCATGATGCTACAGCTATTGGTAACTGTATCGGAATTGATGCTCCTAAGTCAGTATGGAAGGAATTCTTCAAGTGTACTGGCTTTGGAGAAGAAGATTACGATGCAGTAAAGAAAGGAGCTGTAGCTTATATGTATGGTGGTCAACATCGTATTAAAGGACTATTAGGTGGTGATGAAGAAAAGTTCAATGTATTCAAGAGAGAATTCTCAAGAATATTACCAGGACCTGACTACATCAGACATATCCTAGTAGATACATGGGATGATAACCGTGCTACTTATGAGTGGACTACTCCTGATTACCAAGAAGCTAAATGCTACTCTAAGGTATTAGTAGAAAATCATGTAACAGCAACACAAGTAATATACATTAATGGTAATACTTTTGGTACTGTTAGTGCAGGGTTCACTCGTAAAGAAGAAGTAATCAGAGCTAAACCAAGAATGGTAGATGGTTACAGAAATCAAGGTACTCTAGGGTTAGCTGCTAACTGTATACACAGCATGGATGCTTATGTTATGCGTGAGGTTACTAGAATGTGTTCTATGGATAGAGAATACCTAGCTAGAAAGTACAGACATTTAGATGTAGGTACTGCTACTCCAGAAATGGAGAGATGGGTAGAAATGTGGAATAAGAACCACATAGTATCTCTAGAAATGGTAGGTGATATCACTAAGGGTAGTAGAATACCTCTAGATATGCTACAAGCACTAACTAGTAAAGTACAGTTAGTATTAGCTAAACCAGCAGTTCCTATGATTACTGTGCATGATGAATTCAGTACATTACCAGGTAATATGGATAATGTAGTGCAATACTACGCATATGTGTTAGGAGACTTGTATGAGAGTACAATTCTACTATCTATCATGGAAGAGCTTGGTGTTAGTAAGAAGCACCTAGATACCATGAGAGCATTACATACTAGTCACTATGACCCTACTATGGGTGATAAGATTAGAAGTGCTAAATACGCTATCTGCTAATAGATATTAGGTAGGGGAAACCCTACCTTTTTTTTAAGGGTCTACACTTATCACAACATTAATAAATTATGAGGTTAAATATGTCTACAATTAATGAAATTAAAAATTATGTAAAAGTTTGTTTTAAGTCACAATTAGTTCCTTTTATACAAGGATCACCTGGTTTAGGTAAATCAGCTATTATTAAGGAAATTGCTGAAGAATATAATTTAGAATTAATAGATATTCGATTATCTCAATGTGATCCTAGCGACTTAATGGGTTTCCCTAAATTAGATGGTGAAACTGCTACCTATGTTCCTATGGACTTATTCCCTACTGAAAGCACTAAACTACCTAAAGGTAAGAAAGGTTGGATTATATTCTTTGATGAATTAAATTCAGCTCCTAAGAGTGTACAAGTATGTGCTTATAAGATCATATTAGATAGAATGGTAGGGCAACACAAATTAAATGATAATGTTTTAGTATGTTGTGCAGGTAACTTAGCTACAGATAAAGCTGTAGTAAATAACCTATCTACAGCATTACGCTCTAGATTAGTAAATTTAACTATGGAACCTTCTGTTAATGAATGGTTAGCATATGCTGTTAACAAGGATTTCCATTTTACTATCACAGCGTATATCCAATGTAAAGGTATAGATGCTCTATATAACTTTAATCCAGATAAAGATTCTGATACTTATGCTTGTCCTAGAACATGGGAAATGCTTAATAAGATTGTAAATAGTGTTAATGATCCTAAGGAATACCTAGACTTAGTATTAGGTACAGTAGGTAGTATAGGAGCAGAGTATCTTGGTTTTATTGATTATTGTGGTAGTATTCCTACCCTAGAAGATGTGCTTAGTGGCACAGCTAAAGTACCAGGTAAAGAAGGGGTTAAATTCTTAACTTGTAACTGGTTATTAAAGGAATTAGCAGAACTTTCTAAAGACTCTGAAATAACTAAGGTTATGGAATATATTGAAAAGTTCTCTGAAGAGTATTGTGGTTTATTCTTACAATCTGCTAGTAAGAAAAATCCAAAAGTACTTAATAATAAAGGTTATTTAAAGTTATTAACTAAACTAGGGAAGTTCTTAGTATGTTAGATCACTCACAATCATTAAGAAAGGTAAAAATTAAGCTAATGGCTAAAGATCCATTCTTAGCTACTTTAGCTTTAGACTTACCTACAAGGTTTACAGATGAAGTGCCTACTGCTGCTACTGATGGATTAGAATTGCTCGTAAACCCCTCATTTTGGGCTGATTTAAGCGATGCTCATAAAATAGGGGTATTTACTCATGAAGTGCTACACGTAGCGTATATGCACACATTTAGACGTAAAACCAGAGATCCTATGCTATGGAATGTAGCAGGGGATTATGTAATAAACTTAGTGCTTAAGGATGAAAATTATCAATTACCTGATGGTTGCTTATATGATACACAATATAGAGGTATGAGTACTGAAGAAGTATATGAGCAACTTATAAAAAATAACCCACCTATGAATGGTAATGGCAATGGCGATCCATTAGGTAGTGATGTGCTAAAGAGTCCTACTGATAAAAATACTCAGCAACAAGTAGCTAGTAAGATTAGTAATGCTAAGTTAGCTACTGCTAGTTCAGGTAAGGGTATAGGGCCTAAGGGTACTGAAATCTCTAGAGCTGTAGATACTATACTAAGACCTCAGTTACCTTGGTATAGTATTTTACTACAGTATTGTACTGATTTAAAAAACCAGGAATATTCATGGAGTAGACCTAATAGGAGATACCAAGATGTGTACCTACCATCCCTACAGAATACTGAGTATGGAATGGGTGGTATAAATGTATTCATAGATGTATCAGGTTCTATTGATGATAAAACTCTAAATGTATTCTTAGCAGAATTAAAGAATATATGGGAATCCTGTAATCCTGATTGGGTAGACTTAATAGCATTCTCTACTAAGCTTAATCCTGCTACTAGAATAGAGGAAGAATGGAATGCTAAATTTGATACTAAGTCTACAGGGGGTACTTCAGGAGGTCCTGTATTAAATTACATTAACTCTTGTAAGGAAGAATGTGTTAATATAATATTTACTGATGGTTATATTGATACACCTCATACGAATAAAAAGAATGTTTTTTGGATTATTTTAGATAACCCATCATTCAAATGTCCGTATGGGAGAATTCTACATTTGGAGAGTTAGTGATTTATTATGAGAAATTCTCAACTAAGGGTAGAGAAAAACTCAAAGAAATCCAGAAAGAATTTGACTGGACTATTGAACAATTAGACTGGTTAATTGCTTGTATTGGATTTGAAAGTCAATTTAAACCAAGAGCTAGAAATAGGATATCTAAAGCTACTGGTTTAATTCAATTTATGCCTCTAACTGCTGAGTACTTAGGTACTACCATAGATGACTTACTAGAAATGGAAGACTATGAGCAGTTAGAGTATGTTAAAAAGTATTTTAAACCTTATGCTCATAGGATTGAATCTTTAGAAGATATGTATATGGCTATTTTAATGCCAAGATGTATAGGTAAAACACCTGACTATAATGTATTTAGTAGCTATAAAGCATATAAACAAAACATTATTTTAGACCTCAATAAAGATGGTAAAGTTACCATAGAGGAAGCTACAGCAAGAGTTAGGAGAATCTACGATAGTGGAAAATCTCTTAACTAAAACATATGTTTTCATATTAATTGCAGGTATAGGTGGTCTTGTAAAATACCTTAAAGGAGCTAATTTTAGCTTTCAAGGGTTACTTATAAGAGTATCATCATCTGCATTTACAGGGTGGATAATAGGGTTAATGTCACTACACTTCCAACTATCTATTGAAATGTCTTGTGCCTTATGTGGTATTTGTGGTTACTTAGGTGCTGATACTACAATATCATTACTAGAGAAATTTATTAAGAAGAAGATAGAGTGAACGTACATATAGCTGTTTTTCTAATTGGATTTAGTATTGGTATTTGGACTTCTAGCTATTTTAGTAATAAAGTTCAAATCAGTAATTTAGAGAAAGTTAGAGCTATTGAAACTGCTCATATACAAAAAGTAGATAGATTGAGAAGTGAGTATGAACAAAAATTGGCTAATCTTAATAATACTATTATTGATATGCGTAAACTTGGAGGGGTGCAGTACAGTACCTGTCCAACCAGAGGAGTGTCCTCAAAAAATAATTCCTCAAGAACTATTACGTATAGAGAAGAGGAACTATCTAGAAGACTTCAAGAAAGTTTGGGAATCCTAAAAGACTGTCAAAAAGAAGTTACACGTTGTAATGAATTGCGGGAGCTCTTACGATAGGGTCTACACTACCAAGTTATTTTATGCCCCATTATTGGGGCTTTTTTATTAGGAGATTACGTATGCTAAATAAATGTCAAGAGAAGGCATTAGATGCATTATTAGAGTTCTGTTATTCCCAAGAAAAGTTCATTTGCCTATCTGGTATGCCAGGTACTGGTAAAACTTATTTATTAAATGAGTTTGCTAGTCAGTTACCTAGCATTAATACAGTACTGAAAATTGCAGGTAGATCCCCATTTATGAGCATAGAATTCACTGCTACTACTAATAAGGCAGCTACAGTACTAGCAGAAAGTATTAACTCAGAAAGAGCAACTACCATATATAAGTTATTTGGTATTAAAGTTACTAGTGATTATAAGACAGGGGAAGATAAGTTAGACTACTCTAGAGCTATCACAATAACTGACAGTATTATCGTAATTGATGAAGCTTCTATGCTTAGTTATGAAGTATTAGACTACATCAATAAATATGCAATTAGATGTAAGATTATATTTGTAGGTGATAAAAATCAGTTACCTACAGTAGGTGGTAAAGGAGCTGATGTATTCAATAAATTTAAGGTTATTGAACTAACCAAGATTATGCGTCAAAAACCATCTCTCGCTAAAGCCATCAAAAACGCTAAAAATGCGTTAGAAGCAGGTGAGATGATAGATTTACCGTCTATGGAGTCAGAATCAATTATACGCTTAAATAAGAGCGATTTCTTGGACTCTATAGTTAATATGGGGTTAAACGATAGAATACTATGCTACACAAACAATAAGTGTATAGCATATAACTCTCATATTAGAAATGAATTAGGATTACCTACAACACCTATCAAAGGTGATATGTGTGTTAGTAAAGGCAGAGTAGCCTCTAAGACTAATCATTTGGGTACTAAATTAGTACTAAATGCTGAAGAGTCATTTATTATTACAGATGTTAATCCAATAGATAAATATATTTATATAGGAAATGAGAAATATGGTGCTGTAGAGTATACAACACCTAAAGGTACATTTATTGGTTTAAAAAATCCAGAGTTATATCCATTAATCCTTAAGGGTGTATATGCTGAATGTAAACAGTTAAAGGACTACTCTGATTACATATGGCTTAAGGAAAATATACTAGATCCTAGATTCTACTACTCTAATACTATACATAGTGCTCAAGGTAGTACATACGATAATGTATATATTGACCTTAATGATATATTAAAAGGTAGGGGAGCAACTAAAGAAACAAAAAATAAGCTACTATATGTAGCAATTAGTAGAGCAAAAAATAAAATCTATTTCACGGAGTAATTTATCATGACAGAAGAAAATATTAAGTATACTAAAATCCAAAAACTAGCATTAGAAATTGCAGCTAATGTATTCCATCCTCATGCTATAGCTAGAATTCAATCTTGTTCAGCTAAGACACATGAAGATTTCTTTAAGGTATGGTGGAAGAATTTTCCTAAGAAAAGAAGTGAACTAGTAGAGATATTAGAAAAATGCTCAGAATCAGAACTTAAAGAAATTAGAGACTCTCTATATAATGTTGACTATCCAAACAGTTTTCCTGAGAATACTAATGACTCAGAAGCTTGGACTGCTATCAGTGCTAATTATATGGAGTATTCACTATGTTTTCCAAAGAATTAGGTACACCTAATAAGGCAATAATATTACCTATAGAACAGTGTACAGATAGTTATCTCAAATACTATGGAGATAATCTTATAGCTTTTGGTTTACCTAAAGCCAAAGCTGATGATACAAAAGAATACCTTAAAGATATCCTTGAATTAATACCTCATAATTTTCCTATATTAATAGCGTCTACAGATATCTTTAAGGTAGCTACTAAAGTTAAGAAGGTTACTGCTCTAGAAGGAGTAGCAGTAAACCAGAGGTACTTCATAATACCTTCACCTCTAAACTGTATTTATAACCCTAGTAAGAAAACAGTACTTAAGTGGGTTATGGATAACGTAGAGAAGTTTATAGCTGGTAATTATGACGCACCTGGCACAAATATCATACACAGCAGTAGATATATCTATGACGTAGAAAGCTTAGATTTCTTACATGAATACCCTATGCTTACCTGTGATATTGAAACTGCTGGTTTAAAATTTACAGATTGTGGGGTACTGTCAATCGCATTTGCTTGGTCAGAGCATGATGGTATAGCTATCCATGTAAATAATAATGAAGACTGGTTTAAAGAATTAAAGAAGTTTTTTGAAAATTACAAAGGATCGCTAGTATTCCATAATGCCACTTTTGACACTAAAGTACTTATCCATAATCTTTGGGTAGGAGGGCAGAGGTCTTGGAGAGAGCGTATGCCTGAGTTTATAAATGGCTTAGATATTATGTATAGAAACCTACATGATACCAAGGTTATAGCTTATTTAGCTGTAAATTCCTGTAGCGGTAATGAATTAGGGTTAAAAAAACTAAGTCAACAATTTAGTGGAAATTATGGTATAGATGTCTCAGGAGACAATACCACTATTCCAGTAAATGAGTTGCTAGAATATAACCTAAAAGACTGTTTATCCACTATGTGGGTATACAATAAGTATTATCCTATGATGGTATCTGATAATCAGTTAGGGGTGTATGAATCAGTATTTAGACCTACTCTAAAAGTACTGACCCAAACTGAATATACAGGTTTATGCATAGACCAAGAAAATCTAAAGCAACTTTCGAAAACACTACACGATAAATACAACGATTTACTCAATTCGATAAACACAAACCCAGAAGTTCTTAAATTCCAGAAAGTGCTAGATGTAGAATATCTAGCTAAACAAAACACTAAGAGAAAGAACCCTAAATTTGAATTATCAGAGAAAGAAAAATTAGATGCTAAATTCAATGTGAACTCAAATATACAATTAGGGAGATTGTTGTTTGAACACTTTAACTTAGAACCTCTAGAATATACTGATAAGGGTGCATATAGTGTTAAAGCTGATGTATTAGAAGAACTTACTAGTATGCATAGCGATATACCATTATTAAACGATATTTCAGAATATTTAAAATTAAATAAGATTATGACATCATTTATGCCTTCATTTGAAAATGCAGACCCTGATGGTGACGTACGACACCTATACGGGTCTTTTCATTTAGGAGGTACTAAGAGCGGTAGATTAAGCTCTAGTGATCCAAATTTACAGAATCTTCCTAGTACTGGTAGTATATATGCTAAACCAGTAAAAGCTATATTTAGAGCTCCTCCTGGCTTTATATATGTAGGATCAGATTTTGCTTCATTAGAAGATAGAATATCTGCTCTTACTACTAAAGATGAAAATAAGCTTAAAGTATATACTAGTGGTGCTGATGGGCATAGTCTAAGAGCTTACTATTATTTTAAGAAGTATATGCAAGATATAAAGCAAGTACCACCAGATACTAAATGCTATAAAGTAGAGCATGATGATGGTACTATAGAATACCTAACAGAAGAAGAAATTGTAGAAAAAGGTTACAAACAGTAGTATAGTATTACTATCTTAACAAAAAGGAACTAATTAACTATGGATAAAATTTTTAAATTATTAGATAATATATTAGAAGAAACTAGTAAATTATCTCGTGAAGAATTACTTGAATTATT
>JAFOCU010000304.1 GCA_017381055.1 Lachnospiraceae bacterium | reverse complement strand
TTGCATCTTTGAATAAGTCCTCGTTCTCATTACCTTCTCCATGTAACTTATCTGTGTATAAGAATACAAGTTTTGGGAATACAGCGGGAACACCTGTCGTACCTAATCCTGCTCTTCTTACCTGAAGAAGTGCTTTAGCTATTAACTTACCGAATTTAGTTGTATCTAATCCAAATGTGAATGTTATAAATGTATTATTAACCATGTGTAAGCTATGTTCTATTGATTCTAGTCCTTGTACTATATCAGCATAAGTCATTTCCTCTGCTATTCTTTCAGGAGCATCTACTTCCATAGCTAGGAATTTTTCATAGTAACTTATATAAGTTTTTCTAGCGTATGGTGCTAATACTGAATCTATTTCAGGTATAGTGAACCCTCCGTATTGATTAAGTCTTGCACTATTCATTACATCCTCTAACATACTACAAGCTGTTCTAAAGCTGTTAGGCTCTTTATATGTTACACCATTGTAAGTGAATCCACCTCTTAATACATTACCCATATCAAATAAACAACAGTTTATAGAGTTGAATAATCTATCCCTTAAATCGTGTATGTATATATCTCCATCTTTATGTGCTTTTGATGCTGACTTTGGTAATTCATAATCTAACATATTTCTAACAGAGAATATCTCACCTGACATACTCTTTTGTGCATCTATTAAGTATGAATCCCTATTAGCATTTTCCTTATCTCCATTATGAAGAAGTTGTTCTGTATCTAATATCATTTGTTCAAAGTGTTCTTTTACATTCTTCTTATAGTTTCTGAATGACTCATATTCCTTTGATAATTCAGGTCTGAACTTATTTAATATTTCTATTACAGTTTCATGTATGTGTGCAACAGGTACAAACCTTACCCCACCTTCAGTTACAGGCATTAATTCTCTCTCAACAGCTACGGCTATTGACTTTAATTCAGGCTCTATTAAATCTACATTACATCTTAATGCTGTTTTATTTACAGCCCTCTCTATTTTACTATGTGTGAACTTTTCTAAAGTCCCATCTTTTTTCATAACTTTTATCATACTATTTCCCCCTCAATTAATTAAATTTAGTTGTTATCCAATATATTGCATATGCCGAGTAAAATATTATTATTAACAAACCAACATATACATCATACTTATCATTCAATAAGAAGTTAATTAATTTGTTCATATTATTTCTCCTCCCATTTCTTACAATATATTTTTACACTCTTCAGGCTAGGTAAAACCCTAACCTTACATGAATGTTTACAAGTCTTGCACTTGTCCCTAGTTACATAGCGTACCTTCTTATTAGAATCCATAATCTTCCCCCATCTGCTCTAAAGATTCTGAATCTAGCATAGGCTCTATTATTCCCTTATCTATATCCCACTTTAATAAGACATCCACGTTCTTACCACCGAATCTATTCTTCTTTAATGATACTTTTAGTATTCCTTCACTATACTTTATTGCAACTACTCTAGTAGCATCTTGTACAAGTGCATCTGAATACTCTACATGATGTAATTGTGGTGTATCTTCTTTAGCTTTTTTATCTTTCTCTGCTTCTCTATTAGCTTGTGCTACTGTGATAAACGGTATTTGTAGTCTTTTACTAGCTAACATTATGTCTTGTGAGATATTAGCATATCTTGAAGTTTTATT
Source organism: Lachnospiraceae bacterium (assembly GCA_017381055.1). Lineage (GTDB taxonomy): Bacteria > Bacillota > Clostridia > Lachnospirales > Lachnospiraceae > SVEL01. The sequence continues at coordinate 2,203 of JAFOCU010000304.1, read as the reverse complement.
ATCAGATTGTTTCCCATCATCTAGTAAAGATAATTGGTCTAGGATAACTAAATCTATTGATAATTCTTCACAGATAGTTTCTATTTGTGCTATTGTAGGCTTTTTCCCACCAAAGTCAACAGGTGTTACTACATGGAATCCTGAACCTTCAGCTAACTTATTAGTATAGCTTTTGTATTCTTCGCATATATCTGCGTTACCCATTAACATTTGTGTGTTAGATATATTTCTGTATAGAGTATCAAATCTATATCCCATCATTAAAGCCGACATTTCTCCTGCATAGTAAAGTATTTTCTTTCCTGACTTCCATGCTTGTACAGCTAAATATTCTGCTATCCATGATTTACCTTCATTAGTTCTAGCAAATAAAACTACATGGTCTTCAGGTAGCCATCCACAGGTAGCTTCGTCTAATTCAGGTATACCTGTAGTTATACCCAATAATCCACCTGCTGAAACTCTATTTAAATAATCTGTATATCTTTCGTTAGCATTGGATATAATATCAGTACCAACAGATTTTCTAAATTGTATAGATGAACGAACATCTTGTATTGCACCCATTATATATTCAGTAGCATCTACAGAGTCTTTAGACATCTTATCCCTAAACTTGTTAACTATAGGTACTACTCTTTGGAATAAAGTTGCTTCTCTTAACTTGTCTGCTAGATAAGTAACTGATTCGTGTACCTCAAATATAGGAAAGTCCTTGAATTGTGTACTGAATGTAACTACATCAGGTACTACACCATATTGTCTTTTGTGGTCTAATATAAAGTTTATTTGTTCTTGATTAGATAAGAAATAACTTGGTTCTATACCTTCTTTGTTTATTATCTCTAATGATTTATTTTTTAATATTTGATTTATTGCTTGTATTTCAACATTATACATTTTAAGTTCCCCCACTTATTACTATTATACTGTTCTTCTATCTGCTCCTACTAATTTAACTTGTTCAGCACTTCTTACTCTTGATTCTATTCTAGCACCTAATCTATCTCCTAGTTCAATAGGTGTTAAGTTTGAAGTATATATTGTAGATAACATATTAGTGTATCTATGGTTTATAAGGTCGTATAAACGCTCACAAACGTATTCAGAAGGTCTTTCTGCTCCTATATCATCTAGTATTAGTAGTTTACAATTCATAGCACGTTCTTTTAGAGTTGCTATATCGTCACTGTATTCTGAATATTGATTTCTCATAGCTTCAACAAATAGTGATACATTTAAATATAACACTTCATCCTCTAAATCAGATTTAGCTACTATCTTTCTTATGTACATATTCATAATCTTACTCGACCATGTTGTTTTACCATTTCCTGTTGTTCCTGAATATATGTATAAGCTATCTCCATTTTCAACTCTCTCTACTACATTATCCATGAACCCTTTTAATTGAGTAAATGATTGTCTGTCTGACAATTCAGGTCGTAAAGGAATATCATATCTGTATCTAACAGGTAGGTTTGACTTGTTGTATATGTTGTTCAACTTCCACCAAAAATCACATCTCTCATTACATTTAGATGTGCTGTACATCTTACAGTAGTTCTTCGCATAACATTTTTTCGTATTCATTTTTCAATCTCCCTCTAATAAACTTCTTCACATAAATCTTGTTCTTTAACTTTTTCTGTTCTGTTTTCACTAGCCTTTAATGCTAATCTTATTTTCGGCATGGCATAAGGTAAACCTCCCCATGTCGGTGATGTATATGTAGGTGTTTTAATTTGTTTATCGAATATTCGTATGTATGTATAAATTATTGCTAACTCTTCTCTTCCAAAATATGTATTGTTTGGGAATAACCTCTTTATTTGTGCTTGGTCTATTGGCAACTTGGTAACGTACATATAACCAAATTGATGACAGAAGTGTTCAAATGCATAGGCAAATTCCTTAAAGTTATAATAATGAACCTTGTCCTCTATCTTTTGGACAACTGTTTTCATTATATCAGCTTTTTTCTGTGCAACTTTTCTTTTCGCTACCTTCAGGACAACCTTGTCATCCTCTATTTCTATCTTGTAATCTTTAGCCATTTGCTTATCTTTGTATGGCTCTAATAGTTCTATTAAAGATTGTACATCCATAATTTAACCTCCCCTATATCCACCAAAGGTGGAGAGAACTTTCGTTCTCCTATCCTTTTATTTTCTTAATTCTTCTAACTAATTCTTCTTCCAAT
>JAFOCU010000303.1 GCA_017381055.1 Lachnospiraceae bacterium | reverse complement strand
TCCATAGTTTCCTTAGCAAGCTTACTTGTATAATCTGCAATAGTTCTAGCCTCTTCTTCACTAAGAACTAGCACATATTTTGCCACTGTATTATTATCAACAAATTGAGGGTCCCACTTGTAGCCCTCAAACATCAATCTTTGCTTATAATATTCATATTGTTCCGCCAAAATGGATACTAATTTCATCCTTATATCTCCTCGTATCTGCCCATCTCATTGACAGCTATTATATTCTTAGATATAGCCACATCAATGCTGTAAGAAATAGAAGAATCTATGATTGTTCCAAGTCTTGTATATCCAAACTTCTTAGCTGTCTCCCTTATCAAGTCTTCCTTAGGCAAGCTTATCTGCTCATCTAAAACCTCCATAAGAGCATTTATTATTTCTACCGAAGCTACATCATCCATGCTTCGTTTCATATTTTCAGTAGAATTATCAACTCGGTATCCCTGATAATTGCATGGATCCTGATCTACTAACCAGTAGAATACCACTCCATTTTCAACAGTCTCTTTTTTCTCTATTCTAAGCATTGCATTCTCAAGTACTGCTTCCAATCGACTGCCTAGTCTAGAGATTCCAAAGGCTCCTATAAGCTTTCTATATAAAGCTCTCTTACTTATAGGTGCTTCTGTTGCAAGAATGTTTTTCGCCAATGCTACTATTACACTCATAGCTTCAGGCTCATAGAAAAACTCTGGCGCATATGTTTTTTCTATCTGATAATGATCATATGGCACGGCAGCAGTCTTAACGGCAGCGTCATCTCTTTGGAAAACAAGGCCTCCTATGTTAACTGTGTTGGTTTCTTCCACCGTATTATCTGTTGATGAATTATCTTCTACCACATCTGTAACTTCAAAATTTTCATCAAGTTTAGCATCTTCCGCTAATCTTGCTTCCTCCACCTTCTTTCTCTCTTCCTTGACTCTCTCGACTTCTAGCTTTATCTCTTCAAGAACCTTATTTGGCTCATCTACCCATTCAAGCACCCACACTCTCATAAGCTTCCAGCCAAGTCCTTCTAACACGCCTGGAATAGATACAAATCTGTCTTTAGCTGTTGGTATAGATTTACTATTTTCTCCATCAAGAAGTATTCCAAGAAGATATTTTCCAGGATTTTCACTATCTACTATACCTATATCCATCTTAAACTCAGAGCTTCCGATATTGCAATCCGCTTCTAAACCTAATTCTTTTATAGCTTTAGTCAATCCTTCTACAAATAAATCTTTATTTTTAATAATATTATCCGACTTCTGAACAAGAGCACTCTTACCTCTCATAGCAAACTCTAAAAAGCCCTTAAGTCCTGCCACACCTTCCGCTCTAGTTCTTGATAAATCAACGTGTTCTGGCTTAAGTGTAGAATACACTATCATATTCTTTCTTGCTCTTGATATAGCTACATTTAGACGTCGCCAGCCACCATCTCTATTAAGTGGTCCAAAATTCATAGAAACCTTACCATTTTTATCTGGACCATATCCAATAGAGAATAAGATAACATCTCTCTCATCACCCTGAACATTTTCAAGATTTTTGATAAACAATGGTTCCTTTGAATTTCTATCATATTCTTCTAGTTCAGGATATTTTGCAAATTCCACCGAAAGCAAATCATCTATAAGGTTCTGTTGCACTGAACTAAATGTTACTACTCCTATGCTATCTTCACGAAGCTTCTTATCCTTAAGACGTCTTATAATCTCTGCCACAACAGCCTCGGCTTCAGCCACATTGTGTTTTGTCTTTCCCTTATCGTAAAAACCTTCCACAGGCACATATTCCACAGCCGATACCATATCCTTTGGCGAAGGGAATGTGTAAAGCTTATTCTCATAATACTGTATATTGCTGTATGTAATAAGACTTTCATGTCTAGAACGATAATGCCATTTTAAGTATTCCTGTGGCATAGAAATAGACAAGCAATCATCTAGAAGGCTCTCTAGGTCTTCATTCTCCATATTATCTTCATCAACTCTATTTGAGTTAAAGAAACTTGTCGGTGGAAGCTGCTTAGGGTCACCTACTACAACTACATTTTCGCCACGTGCAATAGTTCCTACCGCTGAGCTTGTAGGAATCTGTGACGCCTCATCAAAGATAACCAAATCAAACTTAGGGAAGGTTGGATCAATATACTGAGCTACTGAAATCGGGCTCATAAGCATACATGGACAAATCTTTCTAAGAAGAGTTGGAATATCATCAAATAACTTTCTAATAGATAACATTCTTCCATTGCTCTTTATAGCCTTCTTAAGTATGCCAAGCTCTGAAGTCGCTACTGCAGCACTATTACTTGCAGGCACATTGGCAGAAAGTCTAGCCACAAGCTCATTGATAGTAATATTTTTATATTCATCTATAAATTCTGAATACATATTTATCATATCTTCATACTGTTTACCCTGGAAATTCTTAAGTCTATGATCATCTCTTATAGTCTTAAGCATAAACAAATAATAGAGATTACAAATGAATGCATCCAATGCATTTGTTCCATCTACTCTTCCCTGTTCCCACGCTGTATGAACATAAGGTATGTTAAGCTCATATAGCTTACTAGCTTTTTGCTGTAATGTAATCCAATTCTTAAGAATCGATAAATTATCTCTATATCCCTCCATGCGATTAGCTAAGCTAGCAAGCCATGAAGTCTCACAAGCAAGCCCGCTTACATCGATGCTATACTTCGCAGTAAAACCATTAAGCTCTATGTCAAAATTCTTAAGAACTCCTATATTTTCAAGGACCTTTACATCCTTTGACACACCATATGCTTCTAACGCCTGCACATATGATTCTTTCTTTATTTCAGAAACATTTTCTAAAAATGAACGTACCATAGTTGCTTTATTTAGCGCATTTAATACAAGCTGCCAATCAGTTGCCTTTTCTTTAAACAGCTCTCCAAGTATATCTATCACTTCTTCTGAAATATGACAAATATTTATATTTAATCTAAGATGATTTGACAGCTTTTCATAATATGAATAGAGATTTCCTCTAGTTATTATCGAAGGATTCTTTGCATGTATCATAAGCTCTTTTTTAAGCTTATTCTTTGCAAAAAATTTTGGCAAGAACCATTTAATCTCAGCCTTTTTGTACTGAAGCATTGCATCATTTACATCAAACATAAACACACTGTCTTCAAATGTGTTTCTAATCTCTGCATCAAGATTATTAAATTCCATACCATCTTTAACAGTTGCCGATATAAGGCCAGCTATTCTATCAAACTCATTAGCAAATATAAGCTTTCTAACAACAGGACCTTCTGCACAAAGAAGCTCTTCTATATTTATTAATTCATCTATAGTTATTCTATCTTCAAACCCATCTAAATCAGCCCAAGCTCTAAGCTCATTAAAGCTATTAGAAGAGAGCGCTATCTTCTCTAATATAGCAACAATATCATTGCCTAGCTGTTCTCTAAGTTCTATAGAATACTCTGTTCCCTTATAACCTTTTAATGGATTTGTTTCATAGCTTCCCACATCGCTTAATGCTACTGCATACTCTCTTATAGCTTCCTGCCATGTGGCTATATCGGCCGCTTTTGCACTCTCCATAGACTGTGGAATTTCTATTCTTCCTTTATAATCTTTTCTATCTTCAAAAAAGCTTACCACATCATAAAAGCTCTTGCCGTAATCTCTCATCATATGCACAGCTTCCATTACAGCATTTAATCCATTACGTAATTCGAAAAGCTTATTAGCCGTAGCTTCATACTCCGCAGGTGATTTAATTCTACCTACTTCCAATACATTATTAAGCTGATTTAATACACTACTTTTACTTGTTTTATTTGAATGAATCTCAAGACAAAATGGAGCTAAACCTATACCTGTTAGTCTCTTTTTAACTACATTTAATGCCGCCATTTTTTCCGCCACAAATAAAACAGATTTTCCATTGTATAATGCATTGGCAATCATATTGGTGATAGTCTGAGATTTTCCAGTTCCAGGTGGTCCATGAAGAACAAAGCTCTCCCCCTTGGCCGCCCTAGCTATGGCTACCAGCTGTGATGAATCAGCACTAAGAGGTACCGCCATCATGTCTGGCTTCACATTTTCATCCAACTCTTCTAATGTCACTGGCGCAACCTCTGGTTCCCAAGTCATCTTGCCATCTATAAGACTTGATACAACTTTATTCTTTGCCAATTCATCAGCACGATTTCTAATATCATTCCACATTACAAACTGTCCAAAGGAGAACAAGCCCACATAAGCTATATCTTCAATATTCCAGTTCTTTTTATCCATAATAGCTTTTCTTATAGTATGGAAAACTAACTGCAAATCGATTCCATGCTCATCCTCTGGCAATGGATCTAATCCATTTATCTTTATTCCAAATATCTGGCGCAAATACTCTAAAAGAGTGATATTTATCTGAGCATCTTCCTGTCTGCTTCTTATAACATAACCGCCATTTTTCACACTTCTTACAAGCTCAATAGGCACAAGTACAATTGGCGCATATCTAGGCTTTTCAGACAATTCAGTTTCATACCATCTTAAAAATCCCAATGCTAAAAACAATGTATTTGTACCATTTTCTTCTATGCTAACCTTCGCAGCTCTATATATACTCTTAAGATTTATAGCTAAATCCTGTGGTGTCATAAAGGTTCTTATTCTGTTATTTTTAAATTCTTCTGTGGCTATGGCATTGAGCAAATCCTTATGATTTTCCACCTCATACATCTTCGAATCCATAACAGGAATCGTACAGTCCGACGGAAGCTCCAACACCTTAAAATCCTTACCTTCACTAAGCTTATCCTCTAAGCCAGCCAAATCTGCTGTAAGAATCTGGAAGGAATTTTTTCTTGGTCTAAAATTAAGCAATGAATTACGCAAGCTAAAATCTAGAAGCTTTCTCTCCCACACTCTCTGTTTAGTTATATTTTGCTCTCCCTCTGGCAAATCAGCCATTTCTCTTATAACTAGTTCACTTGGTGGTGCTATGAATTCCGAATTAAACTGACCAAACTCATCTATGCAGTTTCCTTTATTTAAACCATCTACACCATTTGCAACTGTATTTAAATTTCCACCGTCTACTCCATTTTGAGCGGTGTCAACATTGCGCACCATAACAGGAATAGGACGAATTCCACTTCCTCTTGTACGCTTTATATCTACAGCACATATAAATTCATCCCTATTAATTAAATGATCTAATCCATGCTTAATGGCATGCTCAAAATCAATATTCTTTCCTACTACAAAATCTGTGCATTCTACTAAGAGAAGCTCCTCACTTCCCTTTACAATTCGCTTCTCTATACTCGCCAAGTCATCCTCTGCCACATCTGCAAATGTCTCCTGCTCAAGATGACATCCTGCATAAGCATGACCTTTTACAAATATTATTAATGGATTAAGACCTACTGCCTCAAGACATGCTGTATAAAGCACTGTCAAATCGAGACAAGTTCCTTCCTTTGCCTCCATAACCATATGGGGCATACGTACTCTCTGTCCCACCACCTCATAACCTGCTGGTGGATTATTATATACTATCTGACTTTCCATAAGCGCTGCATATATAGCTGCCATCTGTAGCTTTACATTATTTGGATTATTTGTCTGATATCCAGTAAATAACGGTTGCTTGCCCCACTGAGCCAAATACTTAGCTCCTATTTTTACAATTTCATTTATCACAGGATGATTTGGTGTCACAAAGGCTGCTATAAATTCAGGCATAAATCTAAGACCTGTCCACTGATCATATGTAAGCAGCTCCACGTTTTCACAATATTCATATATCTTTTCTTCACCTTCATACATATCTATAAATATATTACCTACCATCTTCTCTGTAAGTGAATATAAAAATTCTGTAGACAAACTTATAGGAACTGGCGAAACTTCCACGGTTTTTCCAGCTTCTATACACTGAATATTATAAGTAAACTCCTTCGCAAATGCAGGTTCAAAGTTCACCTTTACGGTTAGATTGTTTATCGACTCCTGACTTTCATTTGTGATAACAATATTCCTGATAATTGGTACATAATTCTGCTGCATGGCAAAATTAATATATGTATTAATATGGCCACCAACTGAAATCTTTTGATTAATAACTCGTGTCGCCTGATTTTCTTGTATCATTTGTTTGTCCATATAAACCCTCCTCGTACACATACTATCCGAATTATAACACTTTACCACGATAAAGACAATGTGTATCTATAGCAATTTTTTGCAAATTATTGCCCTAGTCTTGAACAATAGTTCATCTTTTTTATTAAATAGAAAACGCCTCCAGATTTTACTAACATCCGGAGGCGCACCTCATATGACTATCACTAGCCATCTTGTTATTCAATTAATTCTTAATTAGATATTGAAGATATCGCTGAATGCCTTAAGAGCACCATCTGTCTCATGCTTAAGTACTCTAGTAGCTAATACCTTACCAAGCTGTACACCTTCCTGATCGAAGCTGTTTACATTCCATACAAATCCCTGGAACATAATCTTGTTCTCGAAGTGAGCAAGAAGTGCACCAAGTGACTTAGGATCAAGCTTATCACCGATGATAATACTTGATGGACGACCACCCTCGAAGTACTTATTTCTATCTTCGTTGTCCTTACCACAAGCAAATGCTACGATCTGAGCTACTACGTTAGCGCAAAGCTTCTGCTGGCTTGTGCTATCCTGGATAACAACATCTCTACCCATCTGATTGTTCTTAAATCCAACAAACTGAAGTGGCACGATAGATGTTCCCTGGTGAAGTAACTGATAGAATGAATGCTGTCCATTTGTTCCTGGCTCACCGAAGATAATAGGACCTGTCTGGTAATTTACAGCCTCACCAAAACGGTTAACTGACTTACCATTTGACTCCATATCAAGCTGCTGTAAATGAGCTGGGAAACGGCTAAGTGCCTGTGAATATGGAAGTACTGCTGTATTCATATATCCAAGTACGTTACGCTCGTATACACCGATTAATGCGTCAAGCATTGATGGGTTCTCAAGTAAGTTTTCGTTCTTAGCAAGAACGTCCATAGCTGCAGCACCTTCAAGGAACTGAGCGAATACTTCTGGACCAAATGCAAGTGATAATACTGCACCACCAACTGCTGATGTTGATGAGAAACGTCCTCCAATATAATCATCCATAAAGAATGCTGCAAGATAATCATCACTCTTAGCAAGTGGAGATGTCTCACTTGTTACAGCGATCATATGCTTAGCTGGATCTAAACCTGCATTCTTTAATGCATCCTTAACAAATGACTCATTTGTAAGAGTCTCAAGTGTTGTACCTGACTTAGAAACAAGTACAAAAAGTGAATGCTCTACATCGATTGTATTTAATACAGCTGCTGCATCATCTGGGTCAACATTACTGATGAACTTAGCTTCCATCTTGAATGTGTTATTTACCTTAGCCCAGTTCTCAAGAGCAAGGTACATAGCACGAGGACCTAAATCACTTCCACCAATACCAATCTGAACAACTGTTGTGAACTTCTCACCAGCTGCATTTGCAATTGTACCTGCATGAACCTTGTTAGCGAAATCAGCGATATCCTGCTGCTGCTTTACGTAGAATGTACGCTTATCGCAACCATCAGCCTCAACTGCATCACCTAACTGTCCACGAGTCATGTGATGAAGAACTAATCTCTTCTCACCTGTATTTACTACTTCACCATTGTATAAAGCAGCAAACTTCTCTATTAATTCAGTCTCCTTAGCAAGCTTTGCAAGTGCCTCTAATACACTATCATCTACCTGCTTAGCAGCGTAGTTAAAAGTAAGACCACAAGCCATAGGAGAGTTATACTTCTTAACACGCTCTGCGCCCTTCTCACCTGTCATAGCCTCAGCAAGGTTTACGCGAGCAACCTCTGAAAGCTCTTTGAATGAACCAACTGTATCTAAGTTATTCCAATTAATCATCTTAGTGCCTCCTAAAATTTTTTCTTTAACTTATATAGTATAAAGGGTTTATAAGCATTCGTCAATGATATTCTACCAATAGATTTTATTTATTCTATCTACAGATTTTACTTATTCTATCTACGGATTTTATTTATTCTATTTACGGATTTTATTTATTCTATTTACGGATTTTACTTGTTCTATCTATGGATTTGATTTATTTTTTGTTCTACAGATGCTACTTTTTGTTTTTTATTTAGCTCTATGAATTCACTTATGTTTTTTGGGCATAAACGACTTTATTTCTCACGTTTTTGCCCATTTTTTTTATAACTTCCCTTAATTTCCTACGACAAACCTCCGATTTGGGCAAAATCCACTTAACTTAGCTTGTTTTTGCCCACAAAAACAAAAAACAGTGGGCAAAAAGCAGCTATATAACGTCATTTTTGCCCAAAACACCCGAAAATGCATACTTTAATAACTACATACAAAGCAAAAATGGGCAAAATCAAACTCAAATCCGTCTGTTTTGCCCATTTTTCGTTACCAACATCTTTATTGTTATTTATTATTATTTATTATATATTATTTAAGTTTTAAATCTGTAGGTTCTATTACAAGCACACAATTCTCTCTGGCACCCACACTGGACTAAGCTGTTCTCTCGCATAAGCCTTTATATTTTCCACATCAGCCTCTGTCACTCCTGTATCACCTGTATCACCTGTAACATCCACGCCTACATGCATTCCGTTATCCTTATCATAATATACATAAGCATACGCCTCTGTCACTCCTTCACACTGACAAAGCACTTCCTCTACCTTATGTAAATCTACAAAATCTCTGCCTTTGATTCCCTCTATCATAACTGTTCTACCAGCACTCTCTAAGAATTCCACCTCTCCATCTGGTGTAATTCTAGCCACATAGCCTGTCTGATATAATGTACCACCACCATATGGATTTTCCACCTGATCTACATAGCCCTCTGTTTCATAATCCATAATGTATAGGTCGCCCCAACCGCCGTATGGCTTTTTCTGATAACTATCATCTAATACATAGACCTTTACCTTAGTCGAGCCATCTACATTCTTAATTAACTGGAAGTTTGTTCCATCATTATTTCCAATCGCCTGTACATTGATTTTACTATCTATTGACTCATCCACAAAATCCTTAGCATTTATTTCACCAGCATATAGCTTCTTACAAAGCAATGTGCTCTCTGCTTCCTCAAAAACAGGAATGCCATCCTTCATCGATACTGTAAGACCAGCTTTAGCAATCTTATCTTCATCTCTACCAGAGACTTTCCCCATATATCCAAGCATTTCTTTTTTA